>JAIVIH010000296.1 GCA_020200615.1 Actinomycetota bacterium
GGGCATGGTCGACCGGGCCGAGTACAAGCGACGCCAGGCCCCACCGGGGGTCCGCGTGACCCCCAAGGCTTTCGGCAAGGACCGCCGGCTGCCGATCACCAACCGCTACCGGGGATGACGACGGTCGAGGCCACCCCGGCCGCCCGCCGGGCTCGCCACTTCCGGTGGCTGGAGCGCCGCCTGTTCGAGACTCTGGGCGGATGGGTGCCGAGCGAGCCCGACCCGGAGATCAAGCTCGTCCTCCGGTCCCACTCCTTCCAGCACGCGTGGCACGCCGATCTGTGGGGCGGGCTCCTGCCTCCGGGCGGCGATGGGCCGTTCCCGGATCCCGACCCTGGCCCGTCCTCAGGCCTGACCCATGTTCTGCGGGAGATGGCTCAACCCGCGGGCAGCCTCGAACGGCTGACCGGGGCCTACCGCGTGGTGCTTCCTGGCCTGGTCGAGGCCTACGAGACCTGCCGGGACGAGATCACGCCCGCCGCCGGAGGCCCCGCCCTCCGGGCCCTGGGCCTGATCCTGGCCGACGAGGTCGAGGCGTGCCGAGTAGGCGAACAGCTGGTCCAGCGCCTCTTAGACGGTACCGATTCAGCCGGGCAGGAACCCGATCACCGAGGCCTTCTGGAGGGCCTGCTGCGAGCCTCTGGCGGTATGAAACCTCATGTAATAAGCTGAAACATCTCGTGGAGGCATGAGGGCTCTCCGCCCCCTTGACCGCACCGGTATGCTTAGAGGACACAGCAGCGCAGGCCCCGCCGGGGCTGGCGGAATCATCGCGTCCGAGTGGACGTTCTCCATACTGCCAGTCTCGCCCCGATGCAGAGGGATTCATCTTGCCCAAAGAGCGTGTCGAGCGAGACGAGGAAGACCTCGTCCGCCTCTACCTCACAGATATCGGGCAGTACCCACTGCTCACCAAAGACGACGAGGTCCGCCTGGCGAAGGCCATAGAGGCGGGGAACGAGGCGCGCTCGAACATGGAGACCGAGGGCGGTCTCGCGCAGAGCAAGCGCCGGGAGCTCCGCCGGGTCGCCAACGAGGGCCAGCTGGCGCAGGCCACGTTCGTCAAGTCCAACCTCAGGCTGGTCGTCTCCATCGCCAAGAAGTACCAGGCCTCGGGTCTGCCCCTTCTCGACCTGATCCAGGAAGGCAACCTGGGCCTGATGCACGCCGTCGAGAAGTTCGACTGGCGCAAGGGCTTCAAGTTCTCCACCTACGCCACGTGGTGGATCCGCCAGGCCATCACCCGCGGGATCGCCAACACCGGTCGCACCATCCGTCTCCCGGTTCACGCCGGCGACACGCTGGCCCGGCTGCAGAAGGCGAGGGCCCGCTTGGAGCTGAAGCTCGGTCGTCCGGCGACGCTGTCGGAGCTATCGGCCGAAGTGGAGATGCCCGAGGACAAGGTCACCGAGGCGCTGCGCTTCGCAGCCGAGCCGCTGTCCCTGTCCGAGCCCCTTCGCGAGGACGGCGACGCCGAACTGGGTGACGTGGTGGAGGACCGCTCGGCCGAGTCGCCCTTCGAGGTGGCGGCCACCGCGCTGCTCCCCGACGAGATCGCCAAGCTCCTGGGGCCGCTCGACGAGCGGGAGCGGGAGATTCTCCGGCTCCGTTTCGGCCTCGACCGGGGCGAGCCCCGCACGCTCGAGGAAGTGGGCGAGCACTTCAACCTCACCCGGGAGCGCATCCGCCAGATCGAGGCCCGGGCCATGTCGAAGCTGCGCCACCCGTCGAGCGACACCGGCGCGCGCGACCTTCTAGCGGTCTAAGGCCCCCCGTCCGGGGCGGCCCGCCCGGGGCGGCGAAGCCGCAGAAGACGTACGGCCCGGCGTGGGGTTGGGGCCCCACGCTCGGGAGGAGGACGGGGTTGGGGCCCCGTCCGGGGCGGCGCCCCGTCCGGGGCGGCGAAGCCGCAGAAGACGTACGGCCCGGCGTGGGGTTGGGGCCCCACGCTCGGGAGGAGGACGGGGTTGGGGCCCCGTCCGGGGCGGCGAAGCCGCAGAAGACGTACGGCCCGGCGTGGGGTGGCAGCCTGCCTGTTTCTCCGGCCGTGACCCGGCAGTAGGGTGAGGGCATGAAGAAACTCATCCTGATCGCCATCTTGGTCGCCTTGGGCGTCGTCGCCGCCAAGAAGGTCCGTTCCGCCAGCTAGGTCAGGTTTGTTCGTCCGGGGCTCGGTGCGGCGCCCGAGCCTCGACGAAATCGGCGGATCTCCACGCAAGCCGATTCTTCGGCGCGCTCCGATTTCGAGCCGGGGCGACACAAGGCGGGCCCAACCCCTTGCTCGCGGGCGCCGTTCCCGGTACTGTCATGGCGTTCTGAGTCATCTGGTTCCCTTCCCCTCCAAGGTCGTCACCCGGGGAGGAACCTGTGCTCATCGCCTGCTGGTCACCCAAAGGGGGCAGCGGCACCACAGTGGTGACCGCCCTCCTGTCGCTCGTCGTCGCCCGATCGTCAGCCTCCACGACGGTCCTGGCCGATCTCTCCGGCGACCTGCCCGCCGCCCTCGGCATTCCCGAGCCGTCGGGTCCCGGCCTGGGCGACTGGCTGGGGGCGTCACCTGACGTAGGGGTCGACGCCCTAGCGCGCCTCGAGGTCGAGGTCGGCCGCTCGCTGCGCCTTCTGCCACGGGGAGCGCTTCCCGGCGTGGCGTCGAGCGGAAGCCGGGCCGAGCTGTTGGCCAACTGGATGGCTGCGGACGGGCGGGTGGTCGTGGCCGACTGCGGAGCCGCCGACCGGACGCCCGCCCTCGAGCTGGCTGCGGGCGCCACGATCTCGCTCGTCGTCGTTCGACCCTGCTATCTCGCTCTCCGCCGGGTGCTGGCCGCACCCGTGCGAGCGACGGGGGTGGTTCTCGTCGACGAGCCCGAGCGCGCCCTCCGACGGCGCGACGTCGAGGACGTCCTCGGTCTCCCCGTGTGGGCCGAAGTGCCCCGGGACCCGGCAGTCGCCCGAGCGGTCGACGCCGGGCTCCTGGCCGGACGGGTGCCCCGGACGGCCGAGCGGTCGCTCGAACGGGCGGTGCTGGCGGTGGCCTCGTGAAGCCGGGGAGCGCCCCGGCCCGAATCCACGCTCGTCTCCTGGCCGACGGCGGGGACGCGCCGCTGGCCGAGCGGGTGTCGGCCATCGTGGGGGAGGAGGCCCCGCTGTTGGGGGTGCGTCAGCGGGAGCGAATGGTCGGCCAGGTGCTGGCTGCGGTCACCGGTCTCGGCCCGCTCGAGCCGCTGCTGGCGGACGGCGCCGTCACCGACCTGATGATCAACGGGCCCGGTCGCGTCTGGGTCGAGCGCATGGGCGTCCTCCGCCGCGTCCCCCTCGACCTCGACGCCGACGCCATCGAACACCTCATCGAGAAGGTGGTGGCGCCCCTTGGCCTTCGGGTCGATCGGGCCAGCCCTCTCGTGGACGCCCGCCTGCCCGACGGATCCCGGGTCAACGCCGTGGTCCCGCCGTTGGCCGTCGACGGTCCCTGCCTAACGATTCGCCGGTTCGGCGCCCGCGCCCTTCCCGTCGAGGCCTTCGCTCCTCCGCCCGTGGCCGCGCTCTTGCGATGGGCGGTGGTGGCTCGGATGAACGTCCTCGTCTCCGGTGGCACCGGCGCCGGCAAGACCACCCTTCTCAACGCCCTGGCCTCCTTCATCCCCACGGGTGAACGGGTCATCACCGTCGAGGATGCGGCCGAGCTGCGCCTCCCGGGGGAGCACGTGCTGCGGCTGGAGGCCCGTCCGCCCAACGCCGAGGGGGCAGGAGAGGTTCGGGTCCGCGACCTGGTCCGCAACGCCCTGCGCATGCGACCCGACCGGATCCTGGTGGGTGAGGTCCGCGGGCCGGAAGCGCTGGACATGCTCCAGGCCATGAACACGGGCCCTCGCCGCGGTTCGCTCCCAGTTGGAGTCGGCCCTCGACCTGGTCGTCCAGGTGGCCAGGCGGCAGGACGGCTCTCGCCGTGTCGTGGCCGTGGCCGAGGTGAACCGGCGGGCGTCGTCTGACCAGGAGTCCGATACCAGCGCAGCCGACGTACGCGTGCGGTTGCTGGCAGGCCCCGACGGCGTCTTCGCCCTTCCCGAGCGGCCCTCGCGCGCCGCCTCCGCTCCCCCGCCCGACCCGGCATGGATCTCGTCTTGACCCTGCTCGTCGCCCTGCTGGTCGTGGCCGTCGCCGGCATGGGCCGGCTCGCGGTCGGCGCCAGCCGGCGCGCGGCGTTGCAGAGCCGGCTGGAAGGCGCCGCTCCTGGCGTCGAGGGCGAGGCCGGCGTATCCGTCCGGCTGCTCGACCCACCGGAAGCGGTAGTGCAGTGGCTGGACGAGGCCGGCGTGGACCTCCCCGCGCCGCTGGCGTGGACCGCCTGGCTCAGCGGCGCCTTCGTCCTGACTGTCGGGGCTGTCCTCTTCGTCGGTCCCGGAGCATCGGGATTGGCTCTGCTGATCTCGACCGCCGGCCCGTTGCTGGTGCTCCGCGCCCGACGGGGCCAGGGCCGCCAACGTCTGGAGCGTGGGCTTCCTCTCGCCCTGGAGGCCATGGCCCGGTCGCTGCGTTCGGGCGCCTCCCTCCGGCAGGCGGTCGCCGAGGCGGGGTCGGTCACGCCCGGGCGGCTGGGCCGGGAGCTGGCGCTGGTGGGGCGTCAGGTCGAGGAGGGCGCCACCCTGGTGGCCGCCCTCGAGGCGCTTGCCGGTCGTCATCCGGCACCAGGAGTCCGTCTGGCCGTGACCGCGCTGTGCCTCAGCGTGGAGACCGGGGGCGGCCAGGCCCGGGCGGTCGACGGCGTCGCCGCGACCGTGCGGGATCGGCTGGCCGTTGCCGCCGAGGTGCGGGCCCTGGCGTCCCAGGCGAGAATTTCAGCCGTCGTCATAGGGCTGGCCCCGCTGGCCTTCGGCGCCTTCGCCATTGCCACCGACCCCCAGACGGGGCGCTTCCTCTTCCACACGCCGGCCGGTCTGGCCCTGCTGGCCGTCGGATGCGCCCTCGACGGGCTGGGATGGCTGTGGATGCAGCGGCTGGCGCGAGTGCCGGCATGATCCTGCTGCTGGGGGCGGCGTGGTCGGCCGCGGTGCTGGGTCTGGCGTGGTCGCGCCGCCCTCCGCCTCGGCGGCTTCGGGCCTTGGCCCGGCCCACCCCCCACTCGGACGGGCCTCGGCCGGGCCGGCTGGCGATCACCGAGCGGATCGGGGGTTGGGCCCTGGCGCGCGCCGGCCGCCCGGTGACTTCCGACGCTTCCCTGCGCCTCGGTCGGGCCCTCCTGGTGGCGGGTGGGTTCCTGCCCGTTCTGCCCGCGGCCGCCGTGCCTGCGGCCCTGGTGACATGGGCCCTTCCGGGGGCCGCCCTCCGGCGGGTCGAGCGACGTCGGCTGGCTGCTCTCGCGTCCGACCTACCCGACGTGGTGGACCTCCTGGTCCTGGCCGTCGGGGCCGGGCTCACCGTCCATCTGGCCGTCGTCCGGGTGACGGCCCGGGCGTCGGGACCCCTGGCCGAAGAGCTTCGCCTCACGCTCAGGGAAGTGGCTCACGGCCGGCGACTGTCCGACGCCCTCGACGACCTTCCTCTCCGGACGGGTGAGGCCGTGCGCCCGCTGGTCGCCGCTCTCGTCGCGTCCGAGCGCTACGGCGCGCCCCTCATGGCCGGGCTCGAACGACTTTCGGATGAGGTCCGGAGGGACCGTCGTCGCCGGGCCGAGGAAGCGGCGCGGAAGGTCCCGGTAAAGCTCCTGTTCCCGCTCGTCACGTGCACCCTGCCCGCATTCGGGCTGCTGACCGTGGCCCCCCTCGTCGCCAGCGCCGTTCGCTCGCTGCGCCTCTGACTCCCCCGAGCTTCACCCACCGATCCACAAGGAGTTCCGTTGTTCGACAAGTCCGTGCATCTGGCCGTCCTCCTCTGGGGGTTCCTCGACTCGGCCCGTCGTCGCCTGGTACCCGACGAACGGGGCCAGGCTTCGGCCGAGTACGCCCTCGTCCTGTTGGGGGCGGCCGCCGTGGCCCTCCTCATCGTGGCCTGGGCCACCAAGACCGACCTGGTCGAGAAGCTGCTCGACAAAGTGCTGCAGTCCATTACCGGCAAAGTGACGTGAGGTTGCGTCCTTCCGGCTACGAGCGGACGGGGAGGCGGCGGCTCCGGCCCCGCCGCCCCGCCCGCGGCCAGGCGGCGGTGGAGCTGGCCCTCGTGCTCCCACTGGTGGCCGTCCTGCTCCTGGTGCTCGTCCAGGTGGGGTTGGTCGTGCGCGACCAGATACTGGTTGTCCACGCCGCTCGCGAAGGTGCGCGGGAAGCGGCCGTCGATCCTTCTCCCGACGCCGCCCGCTCCGCCGCGGCTGCGTCGTCGGGGCTCGATTCGGGGCGCCTCGAGGTCGATGTCGACGGCCGAGAGGGGCCCGGCAGCCGGGTGCGGGTGACGGCCCGGTACCAGGCGCCGACGGAAGTGCCGTTGGTGGGCGCCGCCCTCGGCGACCTGCGCCTCGAGGCATCGGCGACCATGCGCGTGGAGCGCTAATCGCTCAAACCCACAGAGGAATCGGTTCAATCGCCGGCGAAACCCTTGGATGCTTGCTTCCTGCCATCCGCGCCCGAACACCTCCGGTAGCCTGGGTTCTGTCATGACCGGTCCCGCCCGCTCCTTTTCGACGCGTTGCTAGAGCTTCTTCGAGCCAAGCCCTGGATCCGGCGGAGCCTGTCGGCCCTGTCCGTCCTGCTGCTCCTGGGGGGCATCGGGCTGGTGGGCTATCCGTTCGCGACGAACATCTGGCAGGACCGGCTCCAGGACAAGCTCGGCAATCAACTGGCCAGCCCCGAGCTCCAACAGGCGTACCGCGACCGCCAGGTAGAGACCGGCGACAGCCTGACCCGGGTCCGCATCCCGGCCATCGACGTTGACGTGGTCGTCGTGGAAGGGATCACGCCCAGCGCGCTCCGGGCCGGCGCGGGCCACTACCCTCAGACACCTCTCCCGTGTGAAGACGGAAACATGGCCATCGCCGGCCACCGCACCACGTACGGCAAGCCGTTCGGCAACCTCGACCGGCTGAAAGCCGGCGACACCATCGAGGTGACCACCCCCATCGGCGGCTGCGTCTACCAGCTCTCCAAGGACCCCTACGTGGTACCTCCGACCGACATCAGCGTGCTGGATGCCACTCCCGAGCGCGCCCTCACCCTCACAACCTGCCACCCGCGCGGGTCGGCGGCGCAGCGGTTGATCGTGCGGGCCACGTGGCTGAAGGACTTGGCGGCGGCTTGAGGAAGGCCCACCCGCTCCGGGCGATCGCGGTCCTGGCCGCCACCTGGGTCCTCCTCGGCGCGGCGCCGGTTTCGGCCCACGAGCCCGAGACCCCCCAACTCTTCGCCACTGGCGACCCGGTCACCATCAGCGGGGTCATCAGCCACGGCGGGGGGCTCAACGAGATCACAAGGATCGATGTGGCCGTGGTCAGCGCCGGACCGCAGGAGGAGCCTGACCATGCCGTCAACGGGTGCGACTACGTAATCGATGGCGGCTGTGCGGCCGGAGTGGGAACCGCGACGTTCGCGTGGACTCCGACCATCGCCCACAACGGCCCTTACACCGCCGTCGCCGTCGTTTCCCACCGCGACTGCCTGGTTCTGGTTTGCGGGGACGTCCTCATCAGCGGAGAGGGCTTGGCCTCCTTCACCGTCCTGGTGCCTCCGGCAGCCCCGACAGGCTTGAACGCGTCCTACGCCGACGGGAAGGTGACGCTCACCTGGGACGCAGTCGGTCCCTATCCCGACCTGATCGGCTACCTCGTTCACCGCAAGTCCGGGTCGGGCAACTTCACGCCCATCGCCGGCGCCGCCGGCGAATCATTCGTGGACAATTCGCCGCCGGCCGGCGTCACCGAGATCGAGTACGCGGTGCGGGCCTACCGCCCCGGGGCCGACGGATCCATGGCCATCGCTACCTCGAAGCTCGAAGGCCGCAACCCGGGCCGGCCGTCGTCGGCGGCGGGAAGCGGCGCCGTCGAACCGGGTGGCGACCTGACGGACTCGAACCGGCGAGCCCTGCTCATTCCCGTGGCCGCCGGGTCGGTCCTGTGCGTGACTGCTCTGCATCTCCGGTGGTTGAGCCGCCGCCTCGTGGTGTCCCCCGCGGGTTCCGCCCTGGGCGGCGGCGACCTCGAGCCCGCCCCCCTCGAGACGGACTTCTATGACGACGAGTTCGCCCCGGTCCCGGACGGCCCGAGCGGGGACACCCGCCCCGAGCCCGTCGGCGCGGCTGCCGGAGGTGGCCGCCCCGCGTCCTTCCGCTGACGGCCGCCACACGACGAGTAGCGTCCCCGGTGCCAGGAGAGAGGACGGCCATGGAGCTCCGGAGCGCGTTCCACCGCGACCTCGAGACGATCGATCAGCAGGTACGGCAGCTCTTCGCCCTGGTGAGCGAAGGGTTGGCAGGCGCCACCGACGCCCTACTCGCCGGTGACCGCGAGGCGGCCCGTGACCTCGTGGCCAGAGACAAGATGCTGGACACCCTCTACGTGCACGTGGAGGACGTCGTGCAGCGCCAGTTCGCCCTACAGGCGCCCATGGCCAACGACCTGCGGTTCCTACTCTCCGTATTGAGGATCGTCCCCGAGCTGGAGCGCAGCGGGGACCTGGCCGAGCACATCGCCCAGCGGGCGGCCCGCGGGCTTACCGGCGAGCTCACCCCCCGGGTCCGAGGCCTCATCCACGAGATGGGCCGGGTCGGCGTGGAGCTGTGGCGGCAGACGGCTCACGCCTACACCACCCGGGAAGCGGGCGCCGGGGAGCGTCTGCGGGAGCTGGATGACGAGCTCGACGACCTCCACGTCAGCTTCATCTCCGAGTTGACCACGGGCCAGTTCAGTGTCCCCGTGGCCATCGAGCTGGCCCTGGTCGGGCGGTTCTACGAGCGCCTCGGGGACCACGCCGTCAACATCGCCGCTCGCGTGCACTACCTGGCCACCGGAGGCTTTTGAGCGGTGCGGTTCCGCCTCGTCCCCACCGACGACCGCTTCTTCGAGCTGTTCTCGGACTCCGCCACCAACGCCGCCAAGTGCGCCCGAGCCCTCCAGTCGCTCGTAGCGGACGTCGAGGACGTCCCCGCTCACCTCGAGGAGGTGATGGCCCTGGAGCGCCACGGCGACGAGGTCACCCGCTCGATCCTGCGCCGGCTCAACTCCACGTTCGTCACCCCCTTCGACCGGGAGGACATTCATGCCCTGGCCGAGGAGCTGGACGATGTCGTCGACGACATCCTCGCCGTCTCCGCCCTCCTCAACCTGTTCAGGGTCACCGAGATCCTCCCCGAGCTGAAGGAGCAGGCGGACCTGCTCGTCCAGATGGCGGACGAGACCGTCCTGCTGCTCGGCCGGCTGGAGTCGATGAAGGGTGTCGAACCTCACCTGGAGGCGCTCGACCGCCTCGAGACCGAGGGCGACCACGTCTACCGGCGAGCCGTCGCCCGGCTGTTCAGCGGCGAGTTCCCGGCCCTCGAGGTCCTGAAGTGGAAGGACGTGGTCGAGGCCATGGAGGCCGCCCTCAACACGCTCGAAGACATCTCCAACATCGTCGAGTCGATCGTCCTCAAGTACGCGTAGCGCCAGGATCTCCACGCTTTGGAAGTCGGCGCTGTCCTCGTCATCCTCGTCGCCTTGGCGTTCGACTTCACCAACGGGTTCCACGACGCTGCCAACTCCATCGCCACGGTGGTCTCCACCCGCGTGCTCTCCCCTCGCTACGCGGTGGCGTGGGCTGCCTTCTTCAACTTCGCCGCCTTCCTCGTCTTCGGTACCGAGGTGGCGACGACCATCGCCAAGGACGTGGTCGACCCGAGCCTGAACGTGCTCACCGTCGGGGTCGTCTTCGCCGGCCTGATCGGGGCCATCGGTTGGAACCTGATCACGTTCTATCTGGGGCTGCCGACGAGTTCCTCCCACGCCCTGGTGGGCGGGATGGCGGGCGCGGCGGTGGCCAAGGCCGGCTTCGACGTACTTCAGGAGCCCGGACTCCGCAAGATCGGCGTGTTCATCGTCCTGTCGCCGCTGATCGGACTGGCCCTGGGTCTGATCCTCAGCCTGATCATCCTGTGGACGTTCCGCCGGGCCCGCCGCATCGAGCTACTCAATCGCGGCTTCCGCAGGGGGCAGCTGGTGTCGGCTGCCGCATTCAGCCTCGGCCACGGAGCCAACGACGCCCAGAAGACCATGGGCATCATCCTGGCCGTGCTCATCGCTGGAGGGCAGCTGCAGCCGGACGCCGACGTCCCCCTCTGGGTCATCCTCGCCGCCCACACCGCCATCGGGTTGGGGACCCTGAGCGGCGGGGGGGGGATCCCCGTGTCGACGACCCAGACCATCACGGGCGCCATCGTCGGCGTGGGCGCCACCCGTCGCCTCTCGGCCGTACGGTGGGGAGTGGCCGGTCAGGTGGTCTGGGCATGGGTGCTGACCATTCCAGGCGCGTTCACCATCGCCTGGGTCAGCCAGCAGATCATGACGGTCGCCACATGAGGGATCGGCGCCTGTGGTTCTTCCTGGCTGCGGCTGCGGCCTGCGTGCTCCTGGTGCCGGTGTCGCCGTCGGAGTTCCGCTGGGTTGCGGAGGCCACGGCCGGGACGTATCTGGTGCTGGCCATCCTGTTCGCACTCGACAACGTGAGCCGGACGCGGTATTCCCGGCGCGGGCGGCAGCCGCCCTCAGCCTGACAGAACCGTCCTGAGAAGAGCGGCGGCACCCGCCTTGTCCAGAGGCTCGTTCCAGTTCCCGCACTTGGGTGACTGCACGCAGGACGGGCAGCCGCTCTCGCACGGGCACGTGGCGATGACTTCGAGGGTGGCTTCGACGTGGGCCCGGCCCGCGGCGAAGCCCAGCTCGGCCACTCCCGCGCCGCCGGGGTACCCGTCGTAGATCACGATCGTGGCCTGGCCCGTCTGGGGGTGGACGTCGGTCGACACCCCTCCTACGTCCCACCGGTCGCAGATGGTGAACAGGGGCAGGATGCCGATGCCGGCGTGCTCGGCGGCGTGGACCGTGCCCGGTACCCGAGTGGGGGCTACGCCCGAGCGGTCCAGCAGATCGCCGTCGACCACATACCAGAAGGCCCGGGTGGAGAGGCGGGTGGGGGGGAGGTCGAGGCTCACCGTGCCGAGCACCTCGCGGGTGAAGAGCTTCCGTCGCTGGTAGGCGACGACGTGTTCCACCACCTCGACGCCGCCCAGGCACAGGCGAGCCCGCCCCACCTCGACCTGATCGTCGGTGCCCAGCAAGCGGACGGACGTCTCGCTGCGGGGATGGGTGGTCTCCGTCGCCTCTGCGGGCACGACGTGGGCCGCCCGATCGGCGAGGTCGAGGTGCTCGACCCGGTAGTGCCGGCCCTGATGGAGGTACAGGGCGCCGGGGTGGACGGTGGTGAAGGCCCGGCTCTCGTCCACCGTGCCGATGAGGCGAGCGGTGTCCGCCAGCACGATGCGGTACTCGTTCGAGGAGCCCGTGCGAAGCCCGACCTTTGCTGCGGGCGAGCCCCGGCCGGCGTAGACGGCTCGCTGGTCACGAACCACCAGGGTGTCCTCCAGCACCAGCCGGCGAACGCCTTCTTCGAGGTCGTCGCCCCAGAGCTCCTCGTCGCCCTCGGTGAGCGGCTGCTCGTAGGCGGCGCAGGCCAGATGGGGGTGGAGCACGAACGGGTTGGACGGGTTCACCACCGAAGGCTCGGGAGGTCGGGTGAACATCTCGGCCGGATGGGCCATGAACCATTGGTCGAGCTGGTCCTCGCCCGCCACCAGCACCGCCGCCGACTGCTGCCGGGCCCGCCCGGCCCGCCCCGCCTGCTGCCACAGGGAGGCGATGGTCCCCGGAAAGCCGTTGAGGAGGCAGGCGTCCAGTCCGCCCACGTCGATCCCGAGCTCGAGGGCGTTGGTGGCGGCCACGCCGAGGAGCTCGCCGCCGAAGAGCTGGCCTTCGATCTCCCGACGTTCGGTCGCCAGGTAGCCACCGCGGTAGGGCCGTACCCGGCCGGCCAGCTCGCGGGGAAGCTGGCGCCGGGCCGCCGCCGCCACCAGCTCCGACCCCTTGCGGCTGCGGGTGAAGGCGATGGCCCGGTATCCGGACCGGACGAAGGTGGCGAGCAGGGCGGCTGTCTCCCCGATCCCCGACGCACGGACTCCGGCGGCTTCGTCGACCAGCGGCGGGTTCCACAGCGCGAACACCCGGGCGCCGCGGGGTGAGCGGTCTTCGGTGACCTCCTCGACGGGCAGGCCGCAGAGGGAGGAGGCCAGGGCGCCGGGGCTGCCGATGGTGGCTGACCCGAAGACGAACGTGGGGGAGGACCCGTACCGGGAGCACAGCCGGCGAAGGCGGCGGAGGACGTGGGCCACGTGGGTGCCGAAGATGCCTCGCAGCGTGTGCAGCTCGTCGACGACCACGTACTTGAGGCGGCCGAGGAAGCCGGACCACGGCTCGTGCCGGGGAAGGATGCCGACGTGCAGCATGTCGGGATTGGTGAGGACGGCCGTGGCGTGGCGGCGGATCCAGGCCCGCTGGGGGTTGGGCGTGTCGCCGTCGTAGGTCGCCGCCACCAGGCCGGGGACGTCCAGCTTCCCGAGTGACCGGAGCTGATCCTGAGCGAGGGCCTTGGTGGGGTAGATCAGCAGCGCCGTTCCCCGCTGGTCGCCCAGCGACGCCTCGGCGATGGGCAGCTGGTAGCACAACGTCTTGCCCGAGGCGGTCCCCGTCGCTACCGCCACCGAGCGTCCGGCCCGGGCCAGGTCGATGGCCGCCGCCTGATGGGTCCACAGGCCGCCGGCCGGGACGCAACTGTCCAACTCGGGCGGCAGCGGGCGGGCCAGATCGCCGAAGCCCGGGGGACGGGCGGGGAGGTGTTCGACGTGGACGAGCTGTCCCGCGGTGGCGAGTCCCCTCAGGAGCTCCTCGGCCTCGGGCACCGCCCCATGTTTGGGCGCCACTCAGTAACGGTAGTTGGAGTGTCGCGCACGACCACCGAACGGCTAGCTTTGGACGCAACAGGAGGATTCATGGATCTTGGGTTGGACGTCACCGAACGCGATGGGTACGCGGTTCTCAGCGTGCGGGGAGAGGTCGACGTCTACACCGCGCCCAAGTTTCGTGAACGGCTCATCGAGCTGGTCAGCGACGGAAAGCACCGGATCATCGTCGACCTCGAAGGCGTCGACTTCCTGGACTCCACCGGCCTCGGAGTGCTGGTCGGTGGACTCAAGCGTCTTCGCAGCCACGACGGCGACCTGCTGCTGGTCTGCACCCAGAGCCGCATCTTGAAGGTGTTCGAGATCACGGGCCTCACCAAGGTCTTCTCGATCTACGACTCCGTCGACGACGCTGCATCTGGGCCCTCGTAGGGCCCTCCGTTGTCTGAGGTCGTCGAGCTCGAGATCCCTGCTCGACCGGAGTTCGTAGCCCTGGCCCGCCTGGTCGTGTCGGCCATGGCGTCGACCGACGCCATCCTCTCCGACGATCAAGTCGATGATCTGAAGCTGGCCGTTTCCGAGGCCTGCACCAACGCCATCGAGGCCCACGACGCCATCGCCGCCGAGGAGCGCGTGGTGGTGCGGTGCTGGTCGGACGACGGAGCGCTCCGGGTCAGCGTCGAGGATCGCGGGGCGGGATTCGATCCCTCCAGCCTTCCCGACCATCCTCCGCCCACCGACCCCGACCGCCTCAAGTTCGAGCGCGGTCTCGGAATTCCCCTGATCCGCGCACTGGTTGACGAGGTTGAGATCAGCTCGTCCGACTCGGGCACAGAGGTGCTTCTGGCCATGCGTCACGCCGGGCCCGGCTGAGGAGCAAGGAAGAGGGGAGCGAATGGCGCTCAAGAAGATGTTGCACCGGCTCACAACCCCGGTCTCGGAGTTGGATCTCGAGCGGCTGAAGGAGTTCTGCGCCGGCCACGCCCATTGCGCCCCCATCGGTGAGGCCAAGGCCCGTCAGGAGGTCAGCCTGGTGGGGGAGATCACATCGGTGCGGATCGTGCCTCGGGCCGGCTCTCCGTCGCTGGAGGCGAGCATCAGCGACGGAACCGGAACCATTGTCGCCGTCTGGACGGGCAGGCGCCGGATCGCCGGCGTCGGCCCCGGCAAGCGCCTGATGATCACCGGTCGAGGCGCCCCCATAGGGCCCGGCGGACGTCTCCTCTTCTACAACCCCCGCTACGAGCTGCTCTGACGTCGGGCCTACGGCGGGGGGGCGGCGCCGGCCCGTCCGCGAGTGCCGATCAGGAGCGACTTGACCATCTCCTCGGACTCGAGAGTCACCAGCACGAGGACCTCGTCGCCCAGCTCCATCACCGTCTCGCCCCTCGGGACCACGACGTGGCGCTCCCCCCGGATGACGGCGACGATGGTCGCGTCCCGCGGGACGCCCAGCTCGATGATGGATTTTCCGACCGCAGGAGAGTCCTCGGCGAGGGTGACCTCGACCAGGCGGGTATCCCCGAACTGCATCAGCCGGACCAGGGAGCCGACGGCGACCGCCTCCTCCACCAGGGCGGTGAGCAGGTGCGGTGTCGATACCGAGATGTCCACCCCCCAGGACTCGTTGAACAGCCACTGGTTCTGAGGGTGGTTCACCCGGGCGACCACCCGGGGAACGGCGAACTCCTGCTTGGCCAGCAGGGAGACGACCAGGTTGTCCTCGTCGTCGCCGGTGCTGGCCACCATGACGTCGAACTGCTCGAGGCCCAGCGCCTGCAACGACGAGACCTCGCAGGCGTCGGCCTCGGCCACGGTCACGTTGAGGGATTTCCGCACCCGGGCGGCGACGTCGGGGTCCTGCTCGATGAGCAGCACTTCGTGGCCACTCTCCTGGAGGTCGGCGGCGATGTAGCTGCCCACGTTGCCGGCACCGGCGATGGCGACCTTCACCGGCGGGACTCCTCGGTCGGGTTGTGGAGACGCTCTTCCAGCTCGTCCAGCGCATCCCGACGGGCCACCAGGTGCAGGATGTCGCCCTCCTGGCCGACCAAGCCGGGGGCGGCGAGCCGGGACTCTCCCCGGCGGGTGAGGACGACGAGCCGGAACCGGTCGCCTTCGTCCAGCTCGCCCAGCTTGCGGCCGGCCCAGGCGTTGGGGAGATTGCGTTCGAGCATGGTGACGGCCCCACTGGCGTCGGCCCATTCCGTGACGGTCTGGTCCGGGAACATCCGGCGGAGGACCTGGTCGGTCGTCCACGCCACGGCGGCGACGGTGGGGATGCCCAGCCGCTGGTAGATGGCCGCCCGCTTGGGATCGTAGATGCGGGCGACCACGTAGGGGATCTCGTAGGTCTCCCGGGCGATCCGGGCCGACAGGATGTTGGAGTTGTCCCCGTTGGTCACGGCCGCGAAGGCTTGGGCCTCCCGGATCCCGGCCTCTTCGAGGTGCTGGCGATCGAACCCGAAGCCGTACACGGTCCGCCCGCTGAAGCCCTCGGGAAGCCGGCGGAAGGCGTTCCGGTTCTTGTCGATCACCGCGACCGAATGCTCGCCCCGTTCCAAGGCGCCGGCCAGCTCGGAGCCGACCCGGCCGCACCCCACCACGACGACATGCACGGCCCATAGGGAGCGAGCGTGAGGGCCAGCAGCTGCCCAAGAAAGTGGCGCTGGCGACCTTCTCCTCGGACGCCATCTCCTCTACCGCATACGCCACCGAGGAGATCCTGTTCGTGGTTGCCGCGGGGGGGTCGAGCCTGGCCCTGGGCCTCTCCCGACTGGTGCCCATCTCCGTCGTCGTGGCCGTTCTGATCACCATCGTCGTCGCCTCGTACCGCCAGACGATCTTCGCCTATCCCCACGGCGGTGGTTCCTACCTGGTCAGCCGGGACAACCTCGGCCGCTACCCCTCGCTCGTGGCCGGGGCGTCGCTCCTCATCGACTACATCCTCACCGTGGCCGTCTCGGTCTCGGCCGGCGTGGCCGCCATCATCTCCCTTCCCGCCTTCCGCGACCTGCGGGACCAACGGGTGATGATCGGCCTCGCGCTAATCGCCATCATCACCCTCGCCAACCTCCGGGGCCTCCGGGAATCTGGGTCGCTGTTCGCCATACCGACGTACACCTACATCGTCAGCCTGGTCCTGCTCATCGGCTACGGCATGTTCCAGGAGTACTCCGGAGACCTGGAGCCCATCCCGCCGCCTACACCGGACCTGTTCCACGGAGCGCTCGCCGGAGGCAGCCTCACGCTGATGCTGCTGTTACGGGGCTTCTCGTCCGGAGCTGTCGCCCTCACCGGTATCGAAGCGCTGGCCGACGGCGTGCCCGCGTTCAAGAAGCCGCAGGCCAAGAACGCCGCCACCACGCTGGTCATCATGGGAGTCATCCTCGCCGTGCTCTTCTTCGGGATCTCGGTGCTGGCGCACCACCTGCATCCCTATCCGAGCGAGCACGAGACCGTGATCTCCCAGATGGGCCGGGCTGTCTACGGCGGCGGTCCCATCTACGTGATCCTCCAGTTCGCAACCGCGGCCATCCTGACCCTGGCTGCGAACACCGCCTTCGCCGACTTCCCCCGGCTCTCGTCGAT
>JAIVIH010000297.1 GCA_020200615.1 Actinomycetota bacterium
CACCATCGGGAGCGACAACCTCCGCAGCCTCAACCTCCTACGGGACGAGCAGTCCGGCAGCCGCCTTCCGGGCGTGGACGCGTCGGCCCCCCTTCATATCGCCCTGGGTTACGAGCTGGACCGCCTGCCCACCTTCGCCACCCCGGCGCCCGTCCTCACCGACCTGCGCATCGCCCACGCCTCGTGCCGCCGCACCAACGCCGAGGGGGCCGACGCCATGGCCTTCCTGGACGACATCATCCACGAGAAGCGCTCGGACCCAGCGGGCCGACCCCAGCAGCTGTTCCTGACCGGCGACCAGATCTACGCCGACGACCTCGGGAGTTGCCTCCTCCCCGTGATCGACGGCTTGAGCTTCGACCTCCTGGGTTTCCGGGAGACGCTGCCCATCACCAACAACGACATCGTCGTCGACCTCACCAATTTCCCCGCCCTTCGCCGGCGCCACCTGGTGCGGGAGATCGGCCGGTTCTCGACCGTCGACGGGACCAACCACCTCCTCAGCTTCGGGGAGCTCGTGGCCATGCACCTGGCCGTGTGGAGCCCCCGCCTGTGGCGCCCCCTGGCCACCGCCAACCAGGTCTTCGTGCCGTCCACCAAGGTGGCCGACAACCACCTCCAGGACTGGGAGGCCAAGTACGGGAGCACGGCCGCGTGGAAAGCGGAGCAGGAGGAGGGGTTCACCAAGGAGGCGGCCCGGGTGGGGGTGTTCCGCGCCGCCGTCCCACGCGTGGCCCGGGTCCTGGCCAACTGCGCGACGTACATGATCTTCGACGACCACGAGGTCACCGACGACTGGTACCTCTCCCAGAGCTGGCGTCAGAAGGTGCTGACCGCGCCGTTCGGCCGAGCCGTCGTCCGCAACGCCCTGGGCGCGTACGCCGTCTGTCAGGCCTGGGGCAACGATCCCGCGGCGTTCTCCCACACCGGCGCCGCGACCAAGCCCAAGGGCGAGGAACTGCTCGACACGCTGGAAGCCGTGGGTACGGCCAAGTCATTGAGCGCCCAGCAGCGAGGAACGCTGGAGACGCTCCTCGGCCTCACCCAGCCGGTGATCGATCCGCCCGTTCCCTTCCACTACAGCGTGCCGGGGCCGCGCCACATGGTACGGGTGCTCGACACCCGCACCCGTCGCCGGTACAAGGGCCGCCTCGGGCCGCCCAACCTCCTCGGCCCCAGCCTCAACGCCCAGCTCCCGGAAGGGCCTCTCACCGACGGCCGTGAGCTCTTGGTCGTGGTCTCGCCCGTCCCCATCTTCTTTCCCCGACTGTTCGAGACGCTGATCCAGCCCTTGGCGGCGACGCTCTTCGACCTGTTCACCAACATCAAGGAGAAGGCCAAGCCCGACGAGGACGGGCTGCCGATCACGGGCAACGAAAACGTCGACTTCGAAGGGTGGGGCGGGGACGAGGTCAACCTCGAAGCCATGATCCGCCGGCTGGGCACCTACCCCAAGACCATCGTGCTTTCCGGGGACGTCCATTTCGCGTCGACCCTGGCCCTGGACTTCTGGAACGGCCCCGACCCCAACGTCGACGCCCGGGTCGTGCAGCTGACGTCCTCGGCGTCCCGCAACGGAACGGACGCCAACCGCCAGGCCGTCATCCGGGCCTCCCGGTTCAGCCAGCAGCTCCTCCAGGGCCTGCCCTTCGAGCGCCTCGGCTGGACGGGGAAGTCGTCCATCGTCGTTCCCGGCGGCCGCCCCATCTCGCCCGCCCGACGCTCGCGGCTCAGGCGGGAACCGGGCCTGCTTCCGGCCCGGGGCTGGCCCGAAGGCACGACCATCCCAGCGGACAAGCCGCCCAACTGGCGGTGGCGGCTCACCGTTCTCCGGGACACGACGCCAAGGGCCGAGCTCGTCCACCCCGAGGGGCTGCAGCCTCCGCTCCCCGCGTTCAACGGCGCCGACCCCCTGGCCAGCTACAACGCCATCGCCGCGACCCACGCCCAGCTGGCCCTGAGCCCCAAGGAGCTGCTGCGGACGCTGGTGTTCCGCACCAACCTGGGGCTGGTGTCCTTCCCCTCTGAGGGCAGCGACCACGCCGTGGTGCACGAGCTGTGGTCGGTCGAGGGCGAGAACTCCACCGAAGGCGGGCCCTTCACCAAGCATCGGGCCTCGCTCGGCCTCACGCCCAGCCCGGCCGCTCCGCAGCTGCAGGTGGCGCCCGGTGGCTGACACCAAGAAGAAGAAGAACCTCTTCCAGAAGATCGCCCAGATCGCCAAAGAGTTCCAGGAGTGGGTCGAGGAGACGTTCGGCGATCCGGAGCTGGCGGCCGAGATCAAGGACGAGCTCGGGCTCAATCCCGCGAATCCGGCCACTCCCGCACCGGTGGATCCCGCCCGCAAGGCCAAGATCGACGCCTTCGTGGCCAAGGAGGACATCGACGAGGCCGCCCTCGGCGAGGTGATCGCCGACATCAAAGCCACGGTCGACACCGTGTTCACCTTCGTCGACGCGGTCAAGGCGGACGGGGTCGATCCGTGGACGCTGTTCTGGGCCATGTTCAAGGTGTTCGCCCTGGACGTGCTGCGGGTGCGCAACCCGGCGGGATACGCCCTGGTGCGGCTGGCCGGGCTGGTGACCGAGGACGACGAGACCCTTCACCAGCTCGACGCCGCCGCCCTCTCCGGGCTGGTGCGGGGCGAGGCGACCGAGGCCGACGGCGAGGCCCTGGTTCAGCGCCTGTCGATGCTCGGCGGCGTCACCATCGTGCTGCTCGCCACCTTCTGGTCCAAGCTCGACGGGGCCGTCGACGCCCTCTACGGCTGGGACCCGGACCCGGGCGAAGAGGGCGATGCGGCCGTCGTCGCCTCCCGCGCCCTGACCGTGGTGCTCGAGAACGAGGTGCTGGGGGGCGTCCGGCCCGCCCTCACCCTGATCGGCGTGCCCAAAGGCCACGGGGGTCCGGGCCTGTTCCTGTCGGCGACGACCGCCTTCCAGCTCCCCATGACCGTGGGGGACACCACCTACACGACGGAGATCACCGGCGCCGGCCAGTTCGGCCTCTTCATCGGGAAGCCGGTGAGAGCGTTCGCCAGCTTCGCTCCCGCCATCCGCATCTCGGTCGAGCCCCGGGCCGGGTCGGACCAGCCGGCCGACGCTCCCGCCCTGGTGGTGGGCACGACCGACAGCACCCGGCTCCAGATCGGAGCGTTCGCCTTCGGGGTGGAGCTCGCCGGGGACCGGGCTGCGTTCCGGGCCGCGATCCGCAAGGGCAAGCTGGTGGTAGCCCTGGGCGACGGCGACAGCTTCCTGCGCCAGCTTCCCGGCGGGAACGTCGAGATCCCGTTCGACCTGGGTCTGATCGCCGACACCGCGAACGGGATCCGGTTCGAGGGCGGCACCGGCCTGAGGGTCAACCTGCCCGTGTCGGCCTCGCTCTTCGGCGTGTTCACCGTCCAGTTCCTGGAACTGGAGCTGAAGTTCACGCCCAAGACGAGCCTCGACCTCACCGGCGGGTTCTCGGTGAAGCTGGGCCCGTTCGCGGCGTCGATCGACCGGGCCGGCCTCACCGTCGAGCTGGACGCCATCAGCCGGGGGGTCGACAACCTCGGGGACCTGGTGAAGTTCGCGCCGCCCAAGGGCATCGGCCTGGCCCTCGACGCGGCGGTCGTGAAGGGGGGCGGCTACCTCTTCATCGACGCCGCAAGGGGTGAGTACGCCGGTGCCCTCGAGCTCAAGTTCCTCACCTTCTCCATCAAGGCCATCGGCCTCCTGTCGACCAAGCGGCCGGACGGGAGCGAGGGGTGGTCGCTCCTGCTCTTCGTGTTCGGCCAGTTCTCGGTCCACATCGCCTTCGGGATCTTCTGGACCGGCCTCGGCGGCATGATCGGCCTCCACCACCGGGCCGATGTGGACGCCCTGACCGCGGGCATGCGCACCGGCGCCCTCGACGACATCCTGTTCCCGGACAACCCGGTGGCCGACGCCCCCCGGATCATCAACCGCTACCGCACCCTGTTCCCCGTGTCCGAAGGCGGCCTGCTGGTCGGCCCCATGCTGGAGCTGAGCTTCTCCCAGCCTCCGATCGTCTACCTGCGGATCGGGTTGATCGCCGACGTGAGGAACGCCCTGGGCGGGGACAGGCCGGCAGCCCTATCTAGGGTGATCATCCTCGGGCAGGTCCTCGTGCAGCTCCCGCCCAAGGCCACCGGGGCGCCGGCCATCCTCAAGCTGCTGATCGACGTGGTCGGCTCCTACGAGGCCGACACCCAGTTCCTGCTTATCCGGGCCCGCCTGCGAGACTCGTTCGTCGGCATCGAAGGCCTGGCCAAGATCGACCTCGCCGGCGAGCTGCTCATCGCCGCCCAGTTCGGCTCCGACCCCAGCTTCATCCTGTCGGCCGGCGGCTTCCACCCCAAGTTCAAGGACCTGCCCGAGCGGGTGCCCCGCGACCTCGACCGCCTCCGGACCAGCTTCAAGCTCGGGCCGGTCAAGCTGTCGGTGGAGCAGTACTTCGCCGTCACCCCCAACTCGGTGCAGGCGGGATGGAAGGCCAGCCTGTCGGCCGACTTCGGTGTCGCCAGCGTCGAGGCGTCGCTCGCCTTCGACGCCCTCCTCTACCTGTCACCCCGGTTCTTCTTCGTGGTCGACGTCGAGTTCAAGGCCAAGGTGAAGGCCTTCGGCAGGACGCTGGCCTCGGTCGAGGTGAACGCCACCGTCGAGGGCCCGGACGAGTGGCACGTCTTCGGGAAGTTCAGCTTCTCGATCCTGTGGTGGGACAAGACGGTGTCCTTCGACGAGCGCTGGGGTGACGTGAAGGAGGTGGACGCCGGCACCGTCTCGGTGGCTCAGGCCCTGAAGACGGAGCTGGAGAACCCCGACAACCTGGCGCCTGAAGGCCCCGTCGGCGGCGCGAGCCTGGTGACGCTGGCGCCGGCCGGAAACGCGGCCACGACGGCCCACCCCCTGGGCCGGCTCGCCGTGCGCCAAAGGGCGGTTCCCTTCGGCCTGCGGGTCGACCGGCTGGGGACCAAGCGGATCCAGGGAGGTCCGACGACCGTCACCGTCCAGTCCCTGAGCCTGAACGGGGCGCCTCTGGCCACCTTCGAGTCGACGACTGAGTCGTTCGCGCCGGGCCAGTTCATGGAGCTGAGCGAGACCGAGAAGCTCACGGGCCAGTCGTTCGAGACGTTCCCGTGCGGGGTGGTCGTGGGCCGGGCCGACTACACGACAGCGCGGCCCGAGCTGGCCCGTGACGTCACCGCCAGCTTCGAGACGATCCGGCTCGATCCCGAGCCCCGCGGCCTCATCTCCAAGTGGTCCACCATCCGGATCGGGCTGGTCACCCCCGTCTCCTACGAGGTGGTGGCGCGATGAGCGAGCTTGCGAGCGAACCAGTGAGCACACGGCCCCGCTCAGCGGGGCGGCCGCCGAAGGCGGTGGCCCGGTGAGCTCGGCGGTGGCCCAGTGAGCCCGGCCGCGGTGTACCGGTTCCTTCCGTGGTCGCGGCGGGGGCTGGTGGCCGAGCTGCGGGATTCGGGCGCGGCCGCCTTCGGCGCCCTCCCCGTGCGGGGCGCGGTCAAGCTCGACCTCACCCTCGCCGGAGGTCTGGGCACGGCCACGACCGAGGCCACGATCGCCGGCCCGGGCGACGTGGTCGGTCTCGACCCCTCGGCCATCGTGCGCACCACGCCCCGGCCGAACACGTCCAACGCCGAGCCCAACTACCTGGTGAGCGTGGACTTTGACGCCGCCGACCTGCCGTGGCTGATGACGCCGTCGGCGGCCAACGGCGCCGGCCAGCTGCGCCCGTGGCTCGTGCTGGTCGTCGTCGAACGCCGGCGCGGCGTCGAGATCGGCGTGCCTGCGGGCGCGCCGCTACCCCAGCTCTCCATCGAGTCAGGCGCCCAGCAGGAGCTCCCCAACCTGGCCGGTTCGTGGGCGTGGGCCCACTCCCAGCTCCTCGTGGAGCAGGGGACGGGTGTGAACGCGGCCGACCTGTCGTCCGCCCCCGACCGCAACGTGTCCCGGCTGCTGTGCCCGCGCCGGCTGCGGCCCGGCACGCGGTGGATCGCCTGCCTCGTACCCGCCTTCGACGCCGGGGTGCGCAGGGGCCTGGGTCAAGCGCCGGCCGGCAGCACGCTGGCGCCGGCCTGGACCGACCAGGCCTCGGTCACCCTGCCCGTGTACTTCCACTGGGAGTTCGGCACCGGGCCGGAGGGCGACTTCGAGAGCCTGGCCCGGCGCCTGAAGCCCTACCGGGTGACGTCCGAGGGCGGGGTGCCCAACGTGGGCACCGTGAAGATGCACATCGGCGCCGCCGGCGGCCCGGTGGACCTTCCTGACAACCACCCGCAGCGCATCGGCCAGATGGACGGCGCTCTGCGGGCGCTCCAGCAGGACGACGGGAAGCTCAGCGAGATCCCCACCGAGCTGCGGAACCCGCTCGGCCAGATCCTCGACGCCATTGCCGACCCCCGCGGCACGGATCCCGACGACGGGGCCGTCGGCCCACCGCTGTACGGGGCCTGGCACGCCAACCGCTTCACCGTGGCCGGCGCCGACCGGGGATGGTTCGCCGAGCTCAACCTCGACCCGCGGGCGCGGGTGGCCGCCGGGCTGGGTGCCGAGGTGGTGCGTGAGCGCCAGGAAGACCTGGTGGCCGCGTGCTGGGAGCAGGTCGGTGCGGTTCTGAAAGCCAACGCCCTGCTGTCCCGCGCCCGGCTGTCAATCGCCGCCTCGCTCCGGTTCCACGACCGCACCGTCCGGCTCCTGCCTCCGCACGCGCTCCTCCCCTACGCCGGCCCCCTCACGGCCCGGACCCCGTTCCGGAACGTGACCGTCCGGGCGGCCATCGCGTCCACGAGCCTGCCTGACTCGACCGTCGACCCGGCCATGCGCCGCTTCACCGCTCCCACCAACCGCTTGGTGGCCAAGAGCGCCCGGCGCACACAGGTCGACGCTTCGCTGGTGAGAGCCAAGCTGGTGACCACCCTCTCGGCTGGGAGCGCAGCTGTGGACCCGACGGTCTTCGTCCCGGCCGGTGTGGCCCCGCCTGCCGGTCGCAACCCGGTGGTCATCGCCGGTGGACTGGTGGACCTCACGCCCATCGGGCTGCCCGTCGTCCGCCCGGCGGCCGAGGTGGACGCCCTCCAGCGTGGGTTGCAGACCGTCCGCGCCAAGCCCGTCCCGGCACCGGCGACTCGGCTCCTTCTCCGGCCCAACCTGCGCCAGACGGGGATGGTCACCAGCAAGCACGTCGCCGTGCTGCGGGACTTCGCCGGTCGATCGGACGCCGCCGGGGGTCGGACGGTCGTCATCAGCGGGATCAGCGATCTGCAGACGGCGGCGGTCGCTCAGCCGGGCGCGGCCGGGTTCCTCCTCGGGGCGACGGGCGGGGGAGCGGCAGGGCCGATCCGGTTCGACGCAGTGGACGTCACGGCCCGGAACGAGATCGTGCGCCGCACGGGCCCGACCGAGCGGAACGAGATCCTCGGGCGCATCGAGGGACCGGTTCACGCCGACGTGGCCCGGAATCTGATCACCCGTCTCCCGGCGGGGACACTCCGGC
>JAIVIH010000039.1 GCA_020200615.1 Actinomycetota bacterium
GTTCCGGAGAGGTCGGTGGGGAGCTCGTCGGGCCGGTTCACCCGATAGACGCGCGGGCAGCCGGCGACCCGGGCGACCTTCTCGAGGGCAACGGTGTTGGAGGAGTTGGCGGAGCCGATCACCACGATGGCGTCGGCCCGGCCGGCTATCTCGGTGAGGGCCGACTGACGGTTGGTGGTGGCGAAGCACAGATCGCTTCGTCCCGGCATCCACAGCTCGGGGAACCGGTCCTGGGCCGCGGCCAGGATCCCGGCCCAGTCCTGGTGGCTGAGCGTGGTCTGGGCCAGGAGGGCCACCGGCTGTTCCGGAACGGGCAGGGCGGCGACGTCGGCCTCGTTCTCCACCAGGTGGATGGCGTCGGGAGCCACGGCCATGGTGCCCACCGCCTCGTCGTGGCCCTCGTGGCCGACGTACAGGATCGAGTAGCCCTTGCCGGCCCGGACCTTCACCTCGTGGTGCACCTTGGTCACCAACGGGCACACGGCGTCGACGACGAACCCCCCGTTGCCCCGCGCCGCGGCCACCACCTCGGGCGCCGAACCGTGGGCCGACAGCATGAGGGGCGCTCCCTCGGGGACGTCTTCCACCTTCTCCACGAACACCACTCCCAGCTTCCGGAAGCGGTCGACGACGAGCTGGTTGTGCACGATCTCGTGGTAGCAGTAGACGGGCGGCTGGAAGACGCGGACCATCCAGGCCAGGGCCTTTATGGCCATCTCCACCCCGGCGCAGAACCCGCGGGGCGCGGCGAGCAGGACCCGATCCACCTCCACCCCATCGAGGCTACTTGTCACCTGGGCGTATCCTGGATGCATGGGCCTTCCGCGCGTTGTTGCTGTCGCGCCCGGATCTCCCGCCGACAGAGCCGGTTTGCGGCCCGAGGACGAGATCGTCTCCATAGGGGGCCGCCGGCCCCGGGACGTCATCGAGTGGCGGCTCCTGGTGGACGAGGCCGACCTTGACCTGGAAGTCCGGAGGGGTGGGCTCGATCGCGACCTGGCCGTGCCCAAGGACGTGGGCGAGCCCTTGGGCGCAGAGGTGTCCTCGGCCCTGTTCGACCAGGTGCGCACGTGTGACAACCACTGCGAGTTCTGCTTCATCTTCCAGCTGCCGCCCGGCCTGCGGTCCAGCCTCTACGTCAAGGACGATGACTACCGCCTCTCCTTCCTGTACGGGAACTACACGACGCTCACCCGCTTCACCGAGCTCGACCTCGAGCGGATCATCACCGAGCGGCTGAGCCCCATCAACGTCAGCATCCACGCCACCGATCCCGACCTCCGGTCCCGGATGCTGCGCAACCGGCGCGGCGCGACCAGCCTCCGCTGGCTGCGGGCCCTCCTTGACCACGGGATCGAGGTGCACGGCCAGGTGGTGGTGTGCCCCGGGGTCAACGACGGGGCCGCCCTCGAGGACACCCTGGCCGGCATCCTGGCCCAGTACCCGGAGCTGGCCACCGCCTGCGTGGTGCCCCTGGGCGTCAGCCGTCACTCCAGTGAGCCATCCCTGCGGCCGCACACGACCGAGGGTGCCGCCGCCGTGGTCGACCTGGTGGAGGAGTGGCAGGGCATCTTCGCCTCGGTTCTCGGCCGGCGTCTGGTGTTCGCCGCCGACGAGTACTACCTGCTCGCCGACCGCCCCTTCCCCGAGCCCGAGGCCTACGAGGGGTTCCCCATGCACGAGGACGGCATCGGGATGGCCCGGGCCTTCGAGCTCGAGCTCATGGGGGAGCGGGACGACCCGCTCGGCGTCCAGCCCGGGTTCTTCTCCTGGGTGGACGGGGCGCCGGCCGAGGGTTACCGGGCGGTCCGGGTGGGCTCGGGCGACGGCGCGACTGATGCGGTCGGCGACAACCGGCCCGTCACCATTCTCACCGGCGAGTACGGAGCGCGCGTGCTCGAGCCCCTGCTCGCCCGGCTGGGGCGGTCAGATGTAGACGTCCTTCCCGTCCCCAACCGGTTCTTCGGCGGCAACATCGGCGTGGCCGGTCTGCTGGTCGGCGAAGACCTCGCCGCGGCCCTGGCCCGCCAGCCGGTCGAGCGCCGGTACCTCTTGCCCGACGTGTGCCTCTCCGGCGGCGCCTTCCTCGACGGGCTCCGCCCGGCAGACCTCCCCCGGCCCGTTGAGATCGTGCATACCGACGGGGTCGCTCTGCGGCAAGCGCTTCATGCCTGATCGCCTTCCCGTGGTGGCCGTGGTCGGCCGCCCCAATGTGGGCAAGTCGACGCTGGTCAACCGCATCGTGGGCCGGCGGGAGACGATCGTCGAGGAGCAGCCCGGGGTCACCCGTGACCGCAAGGAAGTGGAAGCCGACTGGCGGGGCCGCAGCTTCCTGCTGGTCGACACCGGGGGTTGGCTGGCCTCTACCGACGCCCTCGATGCGCAGGTCAGCCGTCAAGCGGAGCGGGCCGTGGCTCAGGCCGACGTGGTGATCTTCGTGCTCGACGCCACCGTCGGCGTGACCGAGGAGGACGACCGGGTGGCCGGTGTCCTGCGCCGTGCCGCCCCGGGATCCGGTCGAGGCCCGAGGGTGCTGGTCGTGGCCAACAAGGTCGACAGCGAGCGCCGGGAGCTGGACGTCTGGGAGTTGGCCCGCCTGGGTCTGGGCGAGCCCCTGGCCGTGAGCGCGCTCCACGGACGCGGCAGCGGCGACATGTTGGACGCCGTGGTCGACGCCCTTCCGGCCGAGGCGGATCCACCGGCGACGGGCGAGGAGGACCAGGAGCCCACGATCCCCACCGTCGCCATCGTGGGCCGGCCCAACGTGGGCAAGTCCACCTTGTTCAACCGGCTGATCGGGGACGAGCGGTCGGTCGTCCACGATCAACCGGGGACCACCCGGGACACGATCGACACCGTGGTGGAGACCCCTCACGGTCAGTTCCGGTTCGTGGACACGGCCGGGATGCGGCGAAAGAGCAGGATCGACGAGGGGACCGAGTACTACTCACTCGTCCGGGCTCTGCAGGCCATCGACCGCGCCGAGACGGCCTTGCTGGTCATCGATGCCAGCGCCGGCGTCACCCACCAGGACCAGCGCCTGGCCGAACGGGTGGACGCGGCCGGGACGGCGGTGGTCATCGTCCTCAACAAGTGGGACCTCCTGGACGCCGAGGCGAGGGCCGAGACCACGGCCGCGGTGGAGGACCGCCTGGGCTTCCTGGGTTACGCCCCCGTGCTCAAGGTGAGCGCGTCGAGTGGGAAGGGGAGCCACAAGATCCTTCCCGCCCTGGACGAGGCCATCACCGCCTCCAGGCGCCGGGTACCCACCCGGGAGCTGAACCAGCTGCTGCAGCGGGCCCAGGCCGCCCAACCCGCTCCTGGGGCCAAGGTGCTCTACGCCACTCAGGGTGCGACCGACCCGCCCACGTTCACCCTTTTCACCAATCGGACCCTCCCTCCGTCGTACCTCCGCTACCTCGAGCGGCGGATCCGAGAGCACTTCGACTTCGGTCCGACACCGCTTAAGCTCCGGGTCCGGCGCCGCACGAGCTGAGGTTTTTCCCCCGGTGGGCCTCCCGGAGACCTAGCATTTGCCCGGTGCTGCTTGAGAACCGGGTTCTCCTGGTGGTCGCCGCGGGTTGCCTGGCCGCTGCAGTCGTGTGGGGACGGTCAGCCCTCCGGCTCGAGCGGTCGTGGAAACGCATCCAGAGCAGGAGCGCCGACGGCGGGACGGGCGCCGCCGACCTGGCCCGGTCCGCCTACCGCAAGGAGGTCCACAACACCCTCCTCTACCTCATCGCCGGCGTCAGCGCCCTGATCGGTGGCCTCACCGACAACCTGCTGCTCAACCTGCCCAGCCTGCTGATCGCGGTGCCGATCGTCATGACGCTGGCTTACGGCCGCCGCTTCACCCGTGAGGCGGACCTGCTGGAGGAGCGGGCTGCCCTCGAGCGGCGAGCCGAGGAGGTGCTCTCCCAGGAGGAGCTGGCTCCTCGGCGCTGGGCCGACCGACTGGCGCCCCAACAGCTCCCCGACTTCGAGGGCTTCGAGGTGGGGCAGGTCTACGAGGCGGGCAGCGGGCTCATGGCCGGGGACTTCTACGACGTGTACATGGTCGGCCACAAGCGGATGGTGGCCGTCATCGGAGATGTCGCCGGCCACGGGATCGAGCCGGCCATCACCGCGTTCCAAGTGAAGTACCTGCTGCGGGTCTTCCTGCGCCAGTACCGGGATCCGGCCCAGGCCCTGGAGGAGTTGAACGCCCAGATCTCCGACCAGACCCGCAACGAGGAGTTCGTGTCCCTGTGCGTCGTCGTGTTCGACCAGAACATGGGCACTCTGAGGTACGCATCGGCCGGGCACCCCCCGGCCTGGCTGTGGCACGACGGGGAGGTGCGGCCCCTGCGGTCGACCGGCCCCCTGCTGACCCTCGACCCCGGAGGCGTGTTCAGCAGCCGCGAGGTCCCCCTCGACCCCGGTGACCTGCTCCTGCTGTATACCGACGGGCTGGCCGAGGCCCGTACCGGCCAGCAACTGTTCGGGGAGGACCGCGTCGCCCAGTTCGTGCGGCGCGACCCCCGGATGAGCCCCGACGTCCTGTGCAAGTCGCTACTGGCTGCCGCCCGGGACTTCGCGGACGCACCCCTCAGCGACGACGTGGCCATCCTCGCCATCCGCAAGGCCTAACCGTCTTTGGGATGGTGCGAGGAGTGCAGCCGGTACTGGAAACCGGCCGTACTGGATGAAGAGGGAGCCTGCCCGACCTGCGGCACGGTCATCGGGCCTGCGCCCAAGGCTCCGTGGCACTTCAAGCTGTTGGTGGTGGCGGTGGTCCTCTATCTCGGCCTTCGCGCCTGGCAAGGCGTGGCCTGGCTGATCGGCCGCCTCTGAGGCCTAGGAGCGATCGGCGCCGTCGGCCTTGGCCCGCTCGACCACCAAGCCGCCGATCTTGCGTCCGGCGTCCAGGCTCGCCGAGTCGTAGCGCCAGTGGATGCCGGCGTACAGGCGGGACATGGCCTGCTCCTCAGCCCGGCGCTTGAGCTCAGCGGCGTTGTCAGGGAACAAGTAGCTCATCACGGCCTCGACGGACCCGGCGTAGCCGGCGCTGCCCGAGGGATAGGCCGGGAACCGCGGGGTCCCCAGGTACGGCTTCCACTCGGGGTCGAGGCCGAGGTCACGAATTCCGTTCTCGGGCCGCGGGTTCCAGTACGTGAACTTGGCGTCCCACGCCGAGACTCCTGCGTCAGACAGGGCAATGGAGATCAGGGCGAGGGCTCGGGCCACTCGAGGGGTTGTGTACCGCGTGGCCTGGTCTCCCGTCGTGGCCGCCTTGCCCAGGTCGGGGGTGAGACCGACCCCGGCGGCGGCTCCCAGAAGGCGGGGCCGGAGCCGATTCCCGGAGGCCGTGTGCCGTCCCACTTGCGATCCGAACCGTCCGTCTTGGAGTAGGCGATCACCTTGTCGGCGACGGCCCGGCCCAGCTCGAGACCGGCGGCGACGTCGCTGGGCGTGTTGGTGCCGGCCTGGACCCGGGACTGGGCCGCTTCTTCGGCCATTTCGTCCAGCCGAAGCGCCGGCTGGTTGGGGTAGAGATGGGCCAAGACCCGGGATGCGGCCCCGGCGATGGCTGCGTGCTCTGACGGATAGGACGGATCGGGTCCCGCGGGAACCAGGGTTTCCACGCCTTCGGGAGGATCGACGTTGTACGCGTACTTCCAGTGCCAGGTCGACACCACGGCGTCGTACATGGCGGCGTGGACCAAGGCGTAGTTACGGGAGGACAGAGGCGGGTTCTTCGAGACGCTGGCGACGAAGTCGAAGGCCGTCTGGGTCCAGGGCCGCGTGGCCAGGGGTCCGCTCCACTTGGTGACCGTCTCCCGAACCTGAGGCGTCCGCTGGTCTTCCAGGTCCTTGACCTGCTGGAGCTCGGATTCGGCCTTCTCCGATCCCGGCTCGAGCGGCGGAGGGACGAGGATGTCCTGGGGCGAATCCAGCACCCAGGTCTTCCAGGTTCCGGCCGAGGGCTCAGCCCGGCCGGACCGGTCCTGAGCCTCCTCGTCCTCTCCGCATCCGACCAGCGCTGTGGTCAGGGCCAGACATGTGGCGACCACTGCCGTCGACCGCCAACGACCGGATCCGGCCCGGTTGCCACGCATTCCCCTCACGGCACGCCTCTTCTCTGTATTGCTCGCCGGCTCCGACCGGCTCGGGTCAGACGACCCCAAGCCCGACACTACGGTCGCGGTGTTACTCACACGTTGCTGATTCGTTTGCGTGCGGGCAACGCGCCGATAAGGTCATCTTGATGGGTCGTTTTGTCCGGATGTGCGCCGGGGTCATGGCCATGGTGGTGACGGCGGGATGCGCGGGCGACTCCGACGACGACGAGGGGGGCGGGGGCCCGGGGGGGACTGAGCCGCCGGCGGTGACGGTCCCGGGCGATGGCAGCCGGCAACGTCGGCCAAGGCCGCGCCCAGGTGGGAGACGATCGTGACCCTCACGGGATCGGGCCCCCAACGGCCGCAGGCGTTCGAGGTCCTGCCCGACGC
>JAIVIH010000040.1 GCA_020200615.1 Actinomycetota bacterium
GATCGCATCCGTCCCACGTAGCAGTGGGCGAAGCGTCGCGCCGCGTCCGGGCTGAACAGGCGGTACGGATAGCGCAATGTGAGATGAAGCCGGCCTCCGACGGTCACGGCGACGACACACAGGGCCTGGGATGCTCTGGCCGGTACCGAGTACCAGAGGTCTACGGTCTCCCCGGCGCAGGCTCCGAACGAGGGCGGCTGGTGAAGCCAGCCGAGGTTTCTGAAGATGGCGGTGTCCACCAGCCGGTTACGGGTGAGCGGCTGCAACAGGACGAGTGATTGCTTGGCCCAGGGCGGCAGCAATCCTGCTCGCTCCAAAGCTGCGATCAGGGCGATTCCCGTTCGGGAGCGCTTGTTGCGGGTGGTCTGGGCCGTGACGGCTTTCACAGTCGCCGACGGCGAGGTGGAGCGCAGCCATCAAGACGTTCTGGCTGGTGCCTGGACGGTCGACATCTACCATGCGGCTACGACGTGGAGGCTGTCGGTCGGCTCGTTCTCCCGTAACGTGACCTGGCCGGGGTGGAAAATGCGGCCGAAACCGCTGTCCCGCTGAAAGTGCCCGCTCGACTCCAGGTGCGGAACAGGGCGACAGGGTCCGTGACCGTGGAACTCCCGTCTGCCGGGCCCGGATCCTTGCCCTCCAGACGGGCCTGGAGGCTCGCTGGGTCCGTCTCAGCCGCGCTCTCCGACACCGGCCGATGCTAGATGGGGCGCCATCCGCATCAGCGGACCGCTCGGCCTAGATCTTGATCCTCTTCTTGACCACGTTGCTCTCGGCGGTCGCAACCGACGGTGGCATCGGCGTCAAAATCACCACCGCTTTGATCTCGTCCGGGTTGGGAATCGGTCCGCGGTCCTCGTCGAGCTCCGACTTCCGGAACGGCTTCGTCCAGTGGCGCGCCAGCTTCGTCTTCCCGTCGGCCTGCGTGCTCCGGAAGAACAGAGGTGTCAGGAACCCGAGCGTGTCGTCCCCCCCGGCGGCCGGCGGGTCGCCGATGATCGTGTCGTCGCCCACCAGCCGGCAAACCTCGGAATAGGGCTGGTTGGACTGCAGGTCGTATGAATCGAACAAGATCTCGTACTTCACGTCGACGATGAACTGGTTGGCGTTCTTCCTCTTGATCGTCAGCTTGATCGGGCCGATCGTGGCCATGAGCGTGTTCCTCCCCGCCTCGCGACTACCGCGAGTCCGATGGTACGCCACATGCCGGCGGGGTTTCCGGAACGCGGTCCGGATCCAGGGCCTCGAGGGCGGCGCGCAGGCGGTTCAAGCACCGCATGCGCATGGGACCGATGCTCCCGACCGGACGATCGATGATCGCTCCCACCTCGATGTAAGTCAGAGGAGGGTCCGCCACTAGGAGCCGAAGCAACAACCTGCAGGGCGCGGGGAGCTCGTTCAGGGCGGCCCAGAGGACCTCATCCCGTTGAGCGGCGAGAACGGAGACGTCGGCCCCGCTGAGCGGATCTCCCGGTTCCCGGCCGATGAGGACCTGCGCGAGCTGGTCGGGCGCGAGCGCGAGCGAACGTCGCCCCTGACGCGACACCCGCAGGGCCTCGTTGCGCGCCGTGACCCCGATCCAGACACCGACCGAGCCGGGGTCTCTGAGGCGGGGAAGATTCTCCGCAAGCCGAAGCCACGTGGTCTGGCTGACATCCTCACTGTCGGCGCTCGAGAGGCCGTGCGATCGAGCGATGCTCCACACGAGGCGGGAGTACCGCTGGACGAGCGCGCTCCATGCCGACGCGTCCCCTGCCGCCGCCGAACGAACCACGTCAGCGGGGTCGAAGGCGGTCACGCGAGAAGTATCTCCGACGGGCATGTATCACGGAAGGGTCTCGGGACTCTTATAGGCAGTAGGGCTCGACAGAGGCGGGCCTGGGCGGGCCGCGAGGCCGGAAAGGGGAACGCGCCTACAGATAGCGAGAGCGCGAGGCGCCCACGGCCGGCGACCTCATGATCGGAGAGGGCGGGCGGACTGTCGGGGCAGGTCACCCCCAGCGGCTCGTCTCGAACCGCCCGCCCCCTCCGATCATCTGGATGGTCGACATCATGGCGATGCCGAGGGCTGCGGCTCTGAACGCAGCACCAGCCCCAAGCCCATGAGGGTAGCGAGGCCTGCCCCCATGACGATGTCGCCCAAGCTCACCACCATGTCGACCGGCGGCACCGGGATCACATCGCCCAGCCACTGATCGAGAAGTCCCTGGTCCGCCGGAGTGTGCTTCAGCAGGACGGCTTCGTCGAGTTGGCCGGCCGTGGCACCGACTCGCTGCACAGCCTCGATGGAGACGGGCATGCCGCCGTTCAAGGAGATGGCGATGAGGTTCATACCCCAGCCGATGCTGACCAGGGAGAAGGCCAGGGCCACCGGGACCACGCGTTCCCGGAGGTTGACCAGCAGCCAGTACCCGACGAGCACGTTGGCCGCGAGCAGGGCCGGAAAGCGCCCACCGGCAGGCAGGAGACGGATGGCGACCTGGAGAGCGAGAGAAGCGATGAGGAGGGACGGCGCTCGAAGCTCAACGTGCGGGAGGCGCACGATGCGCCCGGTCAGAAGCCGATGTAGAACGGCGCGCCTGCGGCCCACCACAGTGCTCCGAGCGACGCGACGAAGGCGACAGTTCGACGGGCGTTGTGACGTGAGGTGCGTTCAATGATCCGCTTCATTCGATGTTCCACTCCTTGTCCGGGGGTCCGCCGAGTGCAGGGAAGACGCGCTAGCACGGCGCCTGATACATGGAGTTCGACTAATTTGGAGACGTGGTTGCCGGGGAGGTGGGGGCTCTCGTCGGAAGCGCCGCGTGCGGCGACGAAAATGCCTGGCGGGAGCTGGTGGATCGGTTCGCCGGTATGATCTGGGCTGTTGCGCGAGGTCAGGGGCTTTCCGCGGCCGACGCCGCCGATGTCAGTCAGACGACCTGGCTACGGTTCGCGGAGCACGTCGACAGCATCCGCGACCCGAGCTGCATCGGAGGATGGCTGGCGACGACGGCGCGGAACGAGTCCATCGCGCTCATCCGGCGCGGCCGGCGGGACATAGCCATCGGCGCCGGGCCGGAGGTCGGTAGGCATGGCGAGGAGCCGGATCCTGCTTCTCGTCTTCTGGAGAGCGAGCGGGACCGGGCCTTGTGGAAGGCCCTCGACGAGCTCCCGTCGCGCTGCCGCACCCTCTTGCGGATGCTGACGGCCGAGCCCGCCTCGACTTACGCGGCGATCAGTGAGGTACTGGACCTTCCGGTCGGGAGCATCGGCCCCACCCGAGGGCGGTGTCTGCAGCAGCTGCGTCGATCGAGCGAAGTATCGATGGTCACAGGAAACGGGACTTGGTCACTCGCTTAGGAGGGCGGTGAATGGACAGCGGTGCAGTGACAGAAGAGGAAATCCTGACCCAGCTCCGGCGGGTGGTCGGTCGAGTCGACCCGGTGCCGCGCCGCGTCGTTGCCGCCGCACAAGCTGCCTATTCATGGCGGACGTTGGAGAGCGAACTGGCCGAGCTGACCTATGACTCCTCACTCGAGGCTCCCGAGCTGGCCGGGATCCGAGGGGGCTCCGGACGGCTCCTGGTGTTCAGCTCCGCTCGAGTGACGGTGGAGTTGGAGATCTCGGGCCGGGACCGCCGGCTGGTCGGACAGGTCGACGGACCTGGAAACCCGCGGCTGGAGATTCAGCATTCGCGGGGATTCCTTCCGGTGAAGGTCGACCAGGTGGGGCGCTTCTCGGCCTCGGACCTGCCGGCGGGGCCGATGCGACTCCGGCTCACGGACGAGGAGGGCGGCACCGTCACTGAGAGCCCGGCGGTGCTCATCTAGGGAGCGTGGCCGTCGAGGACCGCGGTCCGGCTGCCGATTCCGACCGGTCACTCGAGGACGTCCTCGTTCTAGCTCAGGTGGACCCTCAGCAGGGCCGAGCGCGCGCACGGACCCTGCTTCGAGAAGCCGGTGATGCGGAGACGGTCACCGTGGCCGAGCGGGCGCTCGGGTTGGCGGCCAAGGAGCTCAACGACATGCAGGCTGCCACCGGTCACTTGGAACGGGCGCGCGACGTCGCCCTCGGCGCGGGCCTTGCCGTAAGAGCGGCGCAGGCGCGCATGAGCTTGTCGCTGGTGCTCGCCTACGCCGGCGACACCGCCGAGGCCCTGCGTCAGGCGGACCTGGCCGTGCCCGCTCTCCGAGGCCAGGATGGGGCTCGCCTGCAGATGCAGAGGGCCCTCATACTCCAGCGGCTGGGGCGGCTGGATGAGGCACTGGACGGCTACGGGCGGGTCCTCCTGGTGATGCGAAGGCTGGGAGACACCGATGGCGAGGCGCGCCTGCTTGCCAACCGGGGCGTCCTCCAGGCGCAGCGCGGCCAGTTCATGGCCGCCGACGCCGACCTCCAGGAAGCGGCCGAGATCTTCGAGAGGTATGGACAGCGCCTGCACGCGGCCGAGGCCCGGCACAACCTCGGCTTTGTGGCCGGCAGGCGTGGAGACGTCCCCCGCGCCCTTCAGATGTACGACAGGGCCGAGTCCGAGTTCCAGGCGTTGGGGATGCGGCACGGCGTCCCGCTGCTCGACCGATGCGAAACCCTGCTTTCGGTGAGGCTCCTTCCGGAAGCGCGAGCGGCCGGCGAAGCGGCCATGGCCGACTTCGAGGCGGCGGGGATGAAGGCTGACCTGGCCGAGGCTGAGCTCCTCCTGGCCCAGGTCGCGCTGCTGGAAGGAGACGCCCGGGGTGCGGCGGCTCTGGCTCTCCGGGCGCGGCGAGCGTTCGTTCGCCAGCGGCGCTGGGGGTGGGCCTCGCTCGCCCAGTTCGCCTGGGTACGGGGCAGTTGGGCTACCGATGACGCGCCCACGAGAAAGCTGCTGCGGGCCGCTCAGCAGGTCGCGGCCGAGCTGGCCTCGAGTGGTTGGGTGGCTCCGGCCACTGAGGCCCGCGTGATCGCCGCGACCATCGCCTTGGCCCTCGGCCTCGTGGGCGAGGCCGAGGAAGAGCTTCGGCCGCTCGGGAAGGCCCGCCGGTCGGGCCCGGTGGACGCGCGGGCGCGAGCGTGGCACGCAGAGGCGCTCCTCCGGCATGCACGGGGCGAGAACCGAGCCGCCGATTCTGCCCTCCGAGCCGGTTTCCGCCTGCTCGCCCGGCACCAGGCGACTCTCGGGGCGACCGAGCTCCGCGTTCACGCCGGAGTCCGGGCGGGAGACCTGGCCGGCCTGGGCATGAGGATCGCCATGGATTCGGGTCGGGCCGATGGTGTTCTCGGATGGTCGGAGAGGTGGCGGGCCGGCTCCATGCG
>JAIVIH010000503.1 GCA_020200615.1 Actinomycetota bacterium
ATCAAGGTCGGCGACTGGGTCCTGATCCACGTCGGCTTCGCCATGAGCAAGATCGACGAAGAAGAGGCCAACCGCACGCTGGCGTTCATCAAGGAGTTGGGCAGCGTGTACGACGACGAGATCGCCCAGTTCTCGGAGACTCAGCCGCTTGAGATCTAGTTCGCGTGGGCCCGCCGGCCGGGTCCTGCCCCTCAGGGTCCCTCCCACGGGGGGCCTTCGCTGCGCCTCAACCAGCTGGGGCCCTTCCCTTGGGGCCCTCCCTACGGGTCACCCGTCCGACTGTCGGGCTCTCCTGCCAGGAACGCCAGCGTGCGGAATTGGAAAGGAAGGAAGATAGATGAAATTCGTTGATGAGTATCGGGATCCGGCGGCGGCTCGGGCTTGTGTTTCGGAGATCACCCATTTGGCTGGGGATCTGGCTGAGGTGCGCGGGGCTCACCTGAAGTTCATGGAGGTGTGCGGGGGGCATACCCACACCATTTACAAGCACGGGATCGAGAACGTTCTCCCGCCGACGGTCGAACTGGTGCACGGTCCCGGGTGTCCGGTGTGCGTGATCCCCATGGGCCGGGTCGACGACGCCATCGCCGTGGCCGAGACGCCGGGCGTCATCTTCACCTCCTTCGGCGACATGATGCGGGTGCCGGGTAGCCACTCCAACCTCCTCGAGGCCAAAGCCCGGGGAGCGGACGTCCGGATGGTGTACTCGCCCCTCGACGCCCTGCGCATCGCCGCCCAGAACCCGGACAAGGAAGTGGTGTTCTTCGCCGTCGGGTTCGAGACGACGGCCCCCTCCACCGCCGTCACCGTGCTCAAGGCCCGCCAGAAGGGGATTCGGAACTTCTCCCTGTTCTGCAACCACGTCACCATCGTCCCGCCGCTGCGGGCCATCCTCGAGTCTCCCGACCTGCGCCTCGACGGCTTCCTCGGCCCAGGCCACGTGTCCACCGTCATCGGCAACCGTCCCTACCGCTTCGTTCCCCGCGACTACGGCAAGCCGCTGGTGACGGCCGGGTTCGAGCCCCTCGACATCCTCCAGGCCATCGTCATGCTCGGCCGCCAGCTGCGTGACGGCCGCTGCGAGGTGGAGAACCAGTACACCCGGGCCGTGCCCGAGCAGGGCAACCCCAAGGCCCTGGCCATACTGGGCGAGGTGTTCGAGCTTCGCCCCCACTTCGAGTGGCGGGGCCTGGGCTTCATCTCCCAGTCGGCCCTGAAGCTCAACGCCGACTACGCCGACTTCGACGCCGAGCTGCGCTTCAACGTTCCCGGCGTCCGGGTGGCCGACCCCAAGGCGTGCCAGTGCGGTGAGGTCCTCAAG
>JAIVIH010000249.1 GCA_020200615.1 Actinomycetota bacterium
GGGATCTCCGAGAGGCCGGGCGCCGATTCGGTTCCCCTGCGGTCACTTGTAGACGCGGAAATCCACCCGGTCGGCGGCGTCGGGGTCGCCGTTGTAGTTGATGGTGATCTCCTCGCCCCGGGGGATGTCGCGCAGAGCCAGGAACTCCATCATCCGCTCGGCCGGGATGGCCTGGGCGAAGGCGTTGGGCGTGTAGGAGTGGTTGAGGAGGGACACCGGCCCCAGGGCGAGGGCCCCGTCCTGCCCGTTTCTCCCCCACGAGAAGCACAGCCGGCCCACGCAGGTCCCCTGGATCTGCCCCCACTCGGCGGCGGGGATGACGAGGACGGGCGCCCGGTCGATCACTTCGCCGGACCTGAACCGCCGCCCGGCCACCAGGCCCCTCCCCTTGCGGGGAATGGAGACGACGTCCAGATCGTGCTTCATGCTCACTAGCTTTCTAGACGCGGGCGTCTGCCGCCTGCCCCGGTAGGGTCTGCAGTCTCATGAGCAGCAAACCCACCGTAGACGTGCCCCAGGGCGAGCAGCCCCCGACCGACCTGGTCATCGAGGACATGGTCGTCGGCGACGGTCCCGAAGCCACCGTCGGCCAGAACGTCGAGGTCCACTACGTGGGCGTGGCGTGGAGCACGGGGGAGGAGTTCGACTCCTCGTGGAACCGCCGCTCGCCGTTCTCCTTCATGCTCGGCCAGGGCCGGGTCATCAAGGGTTGGGACAAGGGCGTGGCCGGCATGAAGGTCGGCGGGCGCCGCAAGCTCGTCATCCCTCCCGACCTGGGGTACGGCCGCGCCGGTGCCGCCGGCGCCATCAAGGGCGGCGAGACCCTCGTGTTCGTGGTCGACCTGCTCGAGGTGGGCTGAACCCCGCCCCGGAGTAGCTCAGCCCGAGGTGCCCGGAGGCTGCATGGGGCTACCGGCCAGCGCCCGCCACGTGAGGGGGCCCACGATGCCGTCCGCCGCCAGCTGAACCTGCGTCTGGAACGTCTTCACCTGGGATTCCGTGACCGGACCGAAGATCCCGTCGTCGGCCGCGGGGAACTGGGACTGCACCGCCTTGACCGCTTCCCCCGTGCTGCCCTTCTTGACCGTCACCAGCAGGGCGGCCCACGTCTTGTCGCCGATGATCCCGTCGACCTGCAGGTTCTTGGACTGCTGGAACTGCTTCACTGCCCCCTCGGTCGCAGGACCGAAGATGTGGTCAGGCTGGATGTTGTGGCCCTTCTGCCGCAACAGGTACTGCGCCCTGCGGACGCCGTTGCCGGCGATCGACCGGGTCCGGGGCGGCCAGCCCATCTTGTCGTCGACGTTCTGCGATGTGAGGCTGGCGGTCACGAACTCCACGGCCAGGCTGGGTGACGCGGGGTCGAACGGGTCCCTCCGTACCTCCAGGGCCAGGGAGAGGTGGACGTCGCCACTGAGCACGACCACCCCCTCGATCCCCTGTTCGGTCACGTGGCGGAGGAGGGCGTCGCGCTCGGCCGGATAGCCGTCCCACTGGTCGTAGTCGGCCCCGGCGCCGTCCTTGCGGATGAGCTTCACCTCGGCCAGGGCGGGACGGATGGCTTCGGGGAGGCCCTCGCTCCAGGTATGGCCCATCACCGACGGGTTGCCGATCAGACGCCAGGTCGCGGTGGACGACGCCAGCTCCTCGAGCAGCCACGCCCGCTGACCGGCGCTCAGGGCCGTCCGGCCCTCGCCGTACATCTCGGGCGGGGGCACGGGTTCGTCGCGCCGGGTCCGGGTGTCGATGACAACAGGTCGGCCAGGTTCCCCACGGACACGGAGCGGAACACCCGCTCGGGATCCGCGGGATCGGGCGGCCGGGCCGGCATCTACTCCCACCGGGCTCGAAACGCCTCCGCTCGGCGCCGCTCCCACGATCCGCTCCCGTCCGGCTTGTGCTCCACCGACCCGTCGCTCCAGCACCCGTCGGCGATCTCGTGGTCGTCCACCGCGGCGATCATGGGATGGGCGGCGTGGAGGGCCTGGACATCCGGATCCCGTCGGTAGAGGGCGTACCGCCGCCGGTAGTCGGCCAGCGTGGTGCACTCGTGGAGGGGATCCACCTCGCGGCCGATGTCGGCCGCCGGCGTCGGGCTGGGCGGCGGCTTCTGGGCCGCCTCGTAGATGTAGTCGCCGAGATGCAGGACGAAGTCGAGGTCGTCCCGAGCCGCGATACGGCCGTAGGCATTGAAGAAACCGGCGTTGTATTTGGCGCACGACGCCGTCGCCAACCGGATGTGAGTGGTCCCGGCCGCCGGCAACGGGCGGGTCCGCCCCACGGGCGACGCGCTACCGCCAGAGCGGAAGCCGTAGTGGTACGTCGTGGCCGGCTCGAGCCCGTCGACGTCGACGTACAC
>JAIVIH010000250.1 GCA_020200615.1 Actinomycetota bacterium
CCCTGATTCAGGTCCGCCGATGGATCGGCCGAGCCAGTCTGTTGGACGGGCGGCCGGAGGGGAACCGTGCTGGCTCTACGATTTCGGAGGGGTGCAGCCTTCACTCCTCGAGCGTGCTAGCACCCCCAAACGGGCTTGTCGGACCGTAGAATGACGTCGACGGCGGGCCGTCGGAGAGCGGAAGGAGCCGTGCAGGTGGGAAAGTACGGAAAGCCGGTGGGAAAACTGTCCCTGGCCGTTTTCGCGGTCGTGGCCGTGGTTCTGGGTACGGCGGGCCCGGCGTGGGCGCCCCACGTGCCCCAGCTGAACGTGAACCCCTCGAGGATGCGGGCCGGCGAGGAGGTGTCGGTCGTCGGCACCCGGGGTTACGGGTTCACCAACCCGGTGGAGGTCCACTTCAACTCGCCCGACGGGCCGGTGCTGGGGTCCTTCCAGCCGACCAACGAGGCCTATGCCCCATGGGGCCCCGGGACGGTACGGATCCCGGAGAACACCGCTCCCGGCACCTACTACCTGTGGGCCACCCAGGTGCTGGCTCCCACCGAGGGTCACATCCGGGGCGTCCCCGCCCGCGCTGCCATCGAGGTGGTGGGCGCCGGTGGCTCGCCCATCGTGGGGGCCCCGGTCGAGCAGGCCGGTGACCCGGGGGTGGCGAACCTGGCCCGGGAGGACTCGCCGAGCTTCGGGTCGTTCGTACTGGTCGGGCTGGGCGCCGCCGGCCTCGCTGCCCTCGTGGCGGGAGTGGCCGCGGTGATGAGCACCCGCAGGGAGCCCGGGGCCCGTGCCGAACGTGTGACCGGGCGCTAGGGCGGGTGCGGACTATGAGGAGAACGCTGAAGACGAGGATGGCAGCGGCGGCGGCCTTGGCGCTTTGCGCCGCCCAGGGGGTGGCGGGAGCGGCTGCGGAGGCGAAGGGCCCCCGACTGACCCGTCCCGTGCAGGCCACCCTGGCCGACCTGGCTCCGGCTCGCACTTACACGGCGCCCTACCTGCTCGTCGACCCCGAGAACGACTCCCGCGTGTTCGCCGCTACGGCCGAGCTGCGAAGCCGGGTGTGCCGGTTGCTGAGAAGCGACGACAGCGGGCAGTCCTGGCGGATCATGGACGAAACCCCGTCGCCCAAGTCATATCCGTTCTGCTCGACGAGCTCAGGCATGCTCACCCAGACCCCCATGGCCTGGGGACGGGACAGCCGCCTCTACTACGCGGCCTCGGGCTGGGACGTCCAGGACGGAGGGCCGGGAGGCAGCGTGAGTGTAGTCCTGGGCCGCTCCGACAACCTCGGGGAAAGCTGGACCAGCACCGTCGTCCGCGACGCTCCCTCGCTGGCCTTGGACGACCAGGGGACGCTCTACGTGCTGTACCCAGGGGCGGCTCCGGCGGCCTTCCCGCCAACGGCGGCCGCGCCCGCGCTGCCGATGTTGCTGGCCAAGTCCACCGACCGGGGCAAGACCTTCACCTTCACCGAGGTCGGAGAGCCGCTGAAGCACAACGAGGGAGTGCAGATCCTCAAGTGGAGCCCGGAGGGCGGTGCCCAGGGATCGCTGCACATGGTCTACGAGGACAAGCCTGATCAGACCGAGCGGTCGGCCGACCGGGACATCTACTACCAGCGCTCGACCAACGGCGGCCGGACCTTCGACTCACCCACCAAGCTGAACGACGACGACCCCACCCAACTCCGGGTGCAGGTCACTCCCAACCTGAGCGTTGCTCCCGACGGCCGGCTCGATGCCACCTGGTGGGACTTCCGCAACGACCCGGGCACGTTCGTCAACGACGTGTACATGTCGACGTCCACCGACAACGGGGCTACGTGGTCGAAGAACGTGCGGGTGACGGATCGCTCCATCAACCGTAAGCTGGGCGTTTGGAGCAACGGGTACGACATCCGCCAGCCTCCGGGAATGGCGGCCACGGATGAGCTGACCCTTCTCGGGTGGGACGACACCCGGCTGGCAGACTCGCTGACCGAGGGCCAGGACATCTTCACCCGAGCGGCTCAGTTCGAAGTGCTGGGTTCGTCCGGTTCCTCGGCGGCGGGCTACGTCATCGCCGCGTTCATCGGGGTGGCCGCCGTCGGCCTCATCCTCCTGGTGGTCGGCCTCCGGCGGCGGCGGGACGACGAGTCCTCGGCCCCCGCACCGGTCGAGCGCCGGGAACCAGCCGGTACCACCTGAGGGCGCCCGCCTCTAGGCCTCATTNTTCAACAGCGTCCTAGGAGCACTGGAAGTTGAACATGCCTGCGTCCCACCTGCGGGCGGCGATGTCGTCGTAGCGGGCTGCCCACCAGATGGTGCCGACGTCGCCCCACATGGCCTCGAGGGTGTCGTCGGAGTCCAACTGCAGGACCATCCGCCATTCGCGCACCTCGGGGCGAGACCGCTCCCAGGCGGCGCTGTCGAAACCTCCACCGGTGAAGCAGCCGGCCACCGCCTGGACGACCTCCTCCTCGACCGGGTGCTGGATGTAGCGGGCGTGGCCGCCGAGCTGGTGCCGGCCCGTCACGTTCCAGTGCTCGGGCAGAGCCGCCCCCAGGCCGGCGTGCAGCTCCTGATCGAGGGCGTCGAGGGTCTCGTACTCGGCGTCGGTGACCTCGACCCCTGCGATCGACGGCGTAGGCCACGTCCAGGCGCTGAGAGGAAGGAGCTGGGCCGAGCAGAGGGGCGCCATACGCAGCGAGCACCGGGCCAGCTGGACGTCCGGCGGGGAGTAGAGGACGGTCGACCCCTCCCGTTCCCACGGGTAAAGCCCCAGGATGCCGTCGTCGTCGTCGACCCCGAAGTCGGCGAAGAAGGAGAGCTGCCCTTCGGTCGGGAGCCCGAGGTCCGCAGGAGCAGCCGCGGTCGCTGCCGCCAGGTCGAGCTGGGCAAAGAACTGGAGCGCCCGCCGCTGGCCGTCGGGTTTCGTCCACGACGGCCAATGGGTGCCCACGGGAAGATCCGCAGCTCCCCCGAACTTGCTCTGACCGACGTCGATGGCGGCGTCAGGCTCGCGGCGGGTGGCGAAACGGACCGCAGGAAGCAGGCTGTCGGCCAGGCGTGAACCAGCCTCCGGCGCTGCGGACAGCAGCCTCCGGGCAATCTCGTCGCGACCCACGGGACCGGCCGGCGCCGGTTCCGCACGCCCGTTCCGCCGGCGGAAAAGGGGCACTGCACGAGAGGATAGGCGGGTCGCGGCGCGGGAGCACCGGCGTTAGCGGCTGGTGCCGGCAAGGGAGGCGTGGACCTCCACCGCCTCGCTGATGACCTCGCGGGCGGTGAGAGCGGCGAGGGGCAGTTGCACCAGGGGAACGATGAGGAACAGCCAGCCCGTCCACCCGTCGGTGAGGCCGCCTATGACCATGGCCGCCGCGGATACGAATCCGCCGACGACCCACAGGAGGAACCAGCGCAGCACGCGTCGCCGGGCCGGATGGCCGGGTGGGAACAGGTCACACGTCGACTGGTAGGGCCACCAAAGGT
>JAIVIH010000251.1 GCA_020200615.1 Actinomycetota bacterium
ACCTCCTCTCGGACCGGGCCCATCCCTGCCAGGCCGTGGCCGACCTGCTCACGCTGCGCCAGCGCCTGGGAGACCTGCCCGGGAGAGCGGTGGCGTACGTGGGCGACGGCAACAACGTGTGCCGCTCCCTCGTCGCCGCCTGCGGCCTGCTGGGGGTCGAGGTCCGGGTGGCGACCCCCGCGGGCTACGAGCCGCCGGCCGACCTGCTGAAGCGGTCGGGCGCCGATCTCACCACCGACCCGGCAGAGGCGGTGGACGGAGCCGATGCTGTGTACACCGACGTCTGGGCGTCGATGGGCCAGGAGGAGGAGGCTGCCCGCCGGGCGACGGACTTCGCCGGATTCTGTGTGGACGACGCCCTCATGGCTCGGGCCCGGCCCGGGGCCATGTTCATGCACTGCCTTCCCGCCCACCGGGGCGAGGAGGTCAGCGCGTCCGTGGTCGACGGGTTCCAGAGCGTGGTCTGGCAGCAGGCCGCCAACCGCCTGCACGCCCAGCGGGGCCTGTTGCTGTGGCTGCTAGGTGCCGCGGAGAAGGGCCAGCCGTGAGGCTGGCACGCGCCGCCCGGGAGGCGGCGCCCAGGAGCAAGTGGAGCCAGCCGTGAGGCTGGCGAAACCGCAGCGGCAGCACCGGGTGGCGCGCATCCTGGAGCAGCACTCGGTCACCAGCCAGGGCCAGGTGGTGGACCTGCTGGCGGCCGAGGGCGTGGTCGCCACCCAGGCCACGGTTTCACGCGACCTGGAGGAGCTGGGGGCGGTCAAGGCCCGGGTGCCGGGAGGAGACCTCGTCTACGTGATCCCCGAGCACGCCAAGCACCGGCCCGCGCCGGAGGAGCACCTGAAGCGGGTGCTGGGGGAGTGGGTGGTGGAGGTCGCCCACTCGTCGAACCTGGTCGTCCTGCGCACGCCCCCGGGCTCGGCTCACGTGGTCGGCTCGGCGGTGGACCGCGCCGGCCTCCCCGACGTCCTCGGCACCGTGGCCGGCGACGACACTGTGCTCGTGGTCACCAGCGAACGGGCGGGAGGCGAGGCCGTGGCCCGCCGCCTGGGATCGTTGGCCGGCCTGTGACCGGGAGGGCTAGGGGCGACCATATGGCCGTGGTCCTGCAGTCCCGTGTGGACTACGTGCGCGATCGAGATCTACCCGGCCCGACCAGGGCCGGATCTGCCGAACAGGAGGCCTGATGGCCAAGAGAGTGGTGCTGGCGTACAGCGGTGGCCTGGATAACGGCCTCTACGAGGGGAAGTACCCATTGGTCTCCTCGCTCTCCCGGCCCCTGATCGCCCGCCACCTGGTGGCCGCCGCCCGGGAGCACGGGGCCGACGCCATCGCCCACGGTTGCACCGGGAAGGGCAACGACCAGGTGCGGTTCGAGGTGTCCGTGCGCGCTCTGGCGCCCGACCTCGAGCTCCTGGCGCCGGTCCGGGAGTGGGGCCTGACCCGCGAGGACGCCATCGAGTACGCCGAGCGCTTCAGCATCCCCGTCACCGCCACCCGGAAGAACCCCTATTCCATCGACCAGAACCTGTGGGGGCGGGCCATCGAGTGCGGCGTCCTGGAGGATCCCTGGGCGCCTCCCCCCGAGGATGTCTACGAGCTGACCGTGCCCGTCGCCACCGAGCCGGTGGAGGTGGAAATCAGCTTCGACCAGGGCCTCCCTGTCGCCCTCGACGGGCGGTTGCTGCCGCTTCAGGACCTGGTCGTCGAGCTCGGCACGGTCGTCGGGTCCTACGGCTGGGGCCGGCTGGACATGGTCGAGAACCGCCGGGTCGGGATCAAGAGCCGGGAGGTGTACGAGGCCCCGGCCGCCCTGGCCCTGATCCTCGCCCACGCCGACCTGGAGGACCTCACCCTCGAGCGCGACCTGGCTCACGAGAAGGCCCGGCTCGAGCCGCGGTGGGCCGAGCTGGTGTACGACGGGCTCTGGTTCTCCCCCCTCAAGGAGGCGCTGGACGGGTTCGTGCTCGCCAGCCAGCGGTGGGTGACGGGCGACGTGCGACTGCGGTGCGAGCCGGGGCGCGTGTTCGTGGCCGGACGGCGCAGCCCCGTCGGCCTCTACGACTACGGCCTGGCCACCTACGACTCGGCCGACCGGTTCCGTCACCAGGACGCGGCCGGCTTCGTGCGCCTGTGGGGCCTGGGCGTGGAGACATGGGCCGCCCGCCAGGCCCGGAGGGACGCCCGTTGACCC
>JAIVIH010000252.1 GCA_020200615.1 Actinomycetota bacterium
GTGGTGAGCAGGACCCACACCGTCACCGTGGCGGCGATCAGGGCGACGCTGTCGTCGTCGCTGAGGTACTGGGCGATGGGCCCGGGCCACAGCAGGCTGCGAATCAGCCGACGCCCAGGCTTGTTGGCCAGATCGGCGGACAGGGCGTCGACGCAGTAGACGACGAATCCCATGGTCGCCTCGGCGAGGACGAGGAAGACCGGGGTAGCGGTCCGGTCGTACTCGAGAGTGAGCAACCAGCCCATCGTCACCAAGAACCACACAACTGCACCAAAACGTCCCAATTTCGCCACATTTCGGTGAGTGAACCACCTGGTCAGCGTCACCATCCACAGGAGAGCCCGGGCGAGGCGTTCCATGGGTCGGCGTTCCTCCTCGCCCACGGAGTCGGCGCAGAACACGACGAACGCCAACGTCATCTCGGTGAGAATCCAGGCGATCACCGCGGCCCCCCCAGCGCTGGCGATCGGTCGCTCGGCCGCAGTGGCCTGCAGTGGCGACGGACCCTGTGAGGGCGGGCCATGTCCATAGAATCGGCGTCCGGAGCTCACAACTTGATCCCGCCCGGCGAGGCGGAGCCGACGCCGAAAAGCGAGGAGAACCATGCGCATCGTAATCAGCGATTTCATGAGCCTTGACGGCGTCGTCCAGGCGCCCGGAGGGACCCGAGAGGACACCGACGGCGGTTTCGAGCACGGCGGCTGGTCGATGCCCTACTTCGACCCCGAGGCCATGGGACCCGCCATGGATGAGGTGATGCAGGGGACTGACGCCTTGCTGTTCGGTCGTCGGACCTGGCAGACCATGGCTGCGGCATGGCCGCGGCGTGCCGGTGACCCGTTCGCCGACCGCATGAACGAGATCCCGAAGTACGTCGCCTCCCGGACATTGACTCAGGAGGACCTCGACTGGAACAACTCGAAGTTGCTTCCCGCCGACGACGTCCTGGGCGCGGTTGAGCGACTACGGGCCGAAGATGGGCGCGACATTCAGGTCATGGGGAGTCCAAGCCTCGCCCGGGCGCTGATCAGCGGCGGCCTGGTTGACGAGTACCGCCTGATGATCGAACCGGTCCTGCTCGGTGGCGGCAAGCGTCTGTTTCCCGATGACGGCCAGTCCCGGCCCCTCGAGCTGGTGTCGGCGACGACGAGCAGCACGGGTGTGCACATCTGCGCCTACCGGCCCGCGGCCTCCTAGATCGCGGTCCTATCGAGATCTCCTCCGCGTCACTGGATCGGGCCGGTTCGGAGGTTGACCGACACCGTGGTGCCCGAGGCGACCTCAGATCCACCCTCGGGAGCCTGGCTGTACACCCCGAGTGCAGCCGCCGACACGGTTACGGTCGTTTCGGCCGGGACGGTGTTGGTCGGCAGCGAGAAGTTGAGGCTGGACGTTCCGGCGGTGACGGCGACGCTGGACGGGACGGCTACGACCGACGGGTTGCTCGAGGACATAGCGACCTGGAACCCGCCGGCGGGGGCCGCGGTCGTCAGGAGCAGCGTGGCGGTGACCGGAGTGCCGCCGCGTACCGAGTCAGGGTTGAGGAACAGCGCAAGCGGGCGGGGTGCGGACAGGGACAGAACCGCCGTGCGGGTGATGCCCTGAAGGCTGGCGGAGATCGTCACCGCAACGTCCGCGCTCACGGGGTTGGTGCTGAGAAAGAAGATGGCGCTCGCAGACTCCGCACGCACTACGACCGACGCCGGCACGGAGGCCGCCTGTGGGTGACTGCTGGAGAGGGCCACGCCTACGTCGGACGGCGCGGGCCCGCTGAGGACGACCGACGGTGGTGTCAACGTCAAGGACGTCAACTTCGGCGGGGGCGGTGGTGGAGAGGTGAGAGCTTTGACGATCTCGAACGTGGCGTCGCGCTGGGACGCAGAGTCCCAGGCCCCCTCGAGATACAGGGAAAAATCACGGTGGCGAAGATAGCGAGTGCGATCGTTGAATGACTGGAGCGACACCTTCGAGCCATCGGCCAGGCCGCGCACTAAGGAGAACGTCGCAGCCTGTCGGAACGGGAGGTCCTCGGACCTTGGCTGGAGCTTGATCTGGTCTCCCTCATAGCGCAGGTAGTACCCGGGGAAGTTGGTCGACTCGAACGAGACGGCGCTAGAACTCGCCAGGCCAGGAACAACCGCAAAGCTGGCGTCTGCCTTGTCGAGGGCATTCGTCACTTGGGTCAGCTCGCCCAGATAGTTCCTGTGCCGGACATAGTGGGTCGGGAAGTTGATCGCCCGGAAAGACACAGGT
>JAIVIH010000041.1 GCA_020200615.1 Actinomycetota bacterium
GTGCAGGAGACCCACGCCGCGGCCGAGATCCTCGGCGCGGCCCGTGTGGAGTTCCTGGGGTACGCCGACTCGGGAATGATGGGCCGGCCCACTAACGACGCGCCGGAGTCGTTCTGGCAGGCGGACGTGGCGGAAGCCGCGGCGCACCTGGCCGTGATCCTGCGAGAAGAGCGAGCCGACGTCCTGACCGTCTACGACGAGAACGGTGGTTACGGCCATCCCGACCACATCCAGGTCCACCGCGTGGGCGTCCGGGCGGCCGAGCTGGCAGGTACACCCAAGGTGTACCTCAGCACGATCGACCGCGACCGGATGATCAAGCTCATGAACGAGGCGATCGCCCTGGGAGACGGCCCTCCGGAGGACCCCGAGTTCGACATGGAGTCTCTCGGCGTGCCCGGGGAACGCATCACCATGCGCCTGGACGTGACCCGGTTCGTCGAGCGCAAGCGTCAGGCCATGATCGCCCACGGAAGCCAGATCTCGGACAGCTCCTGGTTCCTGACCATGGCGCCGGAGGCTTTCGCCGCCGCCTTCGGCGAGGAGGACTACGTGCTGTGGGGCGCCCCGGAGGGCACGGAGGAGAACGACCTCTTCGAGGGCCTTGGGTGACGGACGGGACCGTCTGCGCACCCGAGCGCACCGATCAGTCCTTCAGCCACGGATGACGGCATCGCTGCTCGCCATCCACGAGGGCTGGTCGTGGATGATGATCATCGGCAACGGGATGGCCGGCCTGTGGGCCCTGGGCGCCCTACGGTGGCCCGGCCTCCGCTCGCGGGCCCTCTGGTGGTTCACGGCCTTCGCCGAGCTGGCCGTGTTCGTGCAGGTGGCGCTGGGGGTCGGTCTGGTCGCGGGCCAGGGCTACTCCGTCCCGCAGTTCCACATGTTCTACGGGTTCGTGGCCATCATCGCCGTCGGCATCATCTACTCGTACCGCCAGCAGCTCCAGCACCGGCTGTACCTGCTGTACGGGCTGGGCGGGTTCTTCGTGATGGGCCTGGGCATCCGGGCCATGCTCGTCGGGAAGGCGTGACCCGTGCCCCCGACCGCTGACCGGATTCAGCTGGTCGTGCTCTTCGGGGGACGGTCGGCCGAGCACGAGGTCTCGTGCGTGACGGCCGTGTCCGTGCTCAAGGCCCTCGACCCTTCCCGCTACGACGTGATTCCCATCGGCATCACGTCCGAAGGTGCATGGGCGTCCTTCCCCTCCTCCACGGCCCCTTCGGTGAGGACGGCACGGTGCAGGGATTGTGCGAGCTGGCGGACGTGCCTTATGTGGGCGCCGGCGTCCTGGGCTCGGCCGTGGCCATGGACAAGCTCACGACCAAGCGCCTCCTGAGCGAGGCGGGCCTGTCCTCTCCCCGCTACTTCGGCCTCCGGGAGCACGAGGTGGACGAGACCGTGGCCCGTCGTGCCGCCGCCGAGCTGGGATGGCCGGTGTTCGTCAAGCCGTCCAACCTCGGCTCCTCGGTGGGTGTGACGAAGGCCGCCAACCCCGACGAGCTGCTTCTTTCCCTGCAGGAGGCCCTGCGCTACGACGAGTGGATCGTCATCGAGGAGGCGGTGGTGGGCCGGGAGATCGAGTGCGGGGTGCTGGGCGACCTCGAACCGGAAGCATCTCTGCCGGGGGAGGTCCGGCCCAGCCGGGACTTCTACGACTACGCCGACAAGTACCTGGAGGGGAAGGCCGACCTGTTGGTGCCGGCGCCGCTCCCGGAAGCCGTCACCGAGGAGGTCCGCCAACTCTCGCTGAGCGCCTTCGCTGCGGTCCGGGCCGAGGGCATGGCCCGGGTCGACTTCTTCTACGAGGAGGAGGGCCGGGGCCTGCTGATCAACGAGGTCAACACCATCCCCGGGTTCACGCCCATCTCCATGTACCCCCGGATGTGGGAGGCCTCGGGGGTGGCCTATCCCGCACTGCTCGACCGGCTGGTGCAGGTCGCCCTCGACCGCCACGCCCGGCGCCAGGGCCGGATGGGCAGGGCTAGAGGTGCACCACCGGGCAGGTGAGGGTCCGGGTGATCCCGTCGATGAGCTGGACCCGGCTCACGACCAGGCGGCCCAGGTCGTCCATGGTCTCGGCCTCGGCTCGGACGATGACGTCGTACGGCCCGGTCACGTCCTCAGCCGATACCACACCGTCGATCTTGGCGACTTCCTCGGCCACCTGGGCGGCCTTGCCGACCTCGGTCTGAATGAGCACGAACGCACTGACTGCCATGCAGCTTCCCTCCTGGCACACCGGCGAGCGGGGAGAGCGTAGTGGTCGGCGCCGAGCAAGGCTGTTCCCCCAGGGCGTCCCCGACGTGCCACCCTGTACGTAGTGACGGACAAGGAGTAGTGGCGATGCGCAGGACGTTGGCCCTGGTGACTCTTCTGGGCCTGGCCGTGGCGGCAAGCTCCCTTGGCGGGTTCCCCCCGGCGGCGGCAGTGGGCGAGGCGCAGGAGTACTTGGTGCTCTACCGCCCGGGCACCACCTCGGTGGCGGACGGGCGCCGGGCGATCAGCGAGGCGGGCGGCACCGTGGTCAAGGAGAACCCGGCGGTGGGTCTGGCCACGGTCACGGCCGCCAGCCCGACCTTCCTCGCCGACGTGGCCGGCAAGCCCGGCGTGCAGGGTGCGGCCCGCAACCGCCCCATCGGTTTCGCGCCGCCGGCCAACCGGCCGAAGGTCGATCCCGTGGAGAGCCCGGACGACGTGGCGGTGGAGAGTCAAGCCCGCCCCGTCACCGGGGGGGCGCTCACGGCGGCCGTTGCCGGGGCCGAGCCCCTGGCCCACCTGCAGTGGAACATGGCCATGGTCCGGGCCACGGCTACCGAGTCCCACGCCGTCGAGCGGGGTGACAAGCGCGTGCTCGTGGGCATCATGGACACCGGCATCGACGGGTCCCACCCCGACCTGGCCCCCAACTTCAGCCGCGAGCTCAGCCGGAACTTCACCACTGACGTTCCCGACGCCGACGGCCCGTGCGAGGAGGAGCCCGACCAGTCCTGCTCCGACCCTTCCGACGTGGACGAGAACGGCCATGGCACCCACGTGGCCGGTATCGTCGGCGCCGCCATCAACGGCCTCGGCATGGCCGGCGTGGCTCCCAACGTTACCCTGGTCAACCTTCGCGCCGGTCAGGACTCGAGCTTCTTCTTCCTCCAGTCCACCGTCGACGCCCTCACCTACGCGGCCGACTCCGGGATCGACGTCGTGAACATGAGCTTCTTCACCGATCCCTGGTTGTTCAACTGCCCGGCCCATCCGGACGACTCGCCCGCCGAGCAGCTGGAGCAGCGGACGATCATTTCCGCGACCCAGCGAGCGATCGACTACGCCCACGGCCGCAACGTCACCCTGGTGGCGGCGCTGGGCAACCAGCTCATCGACCTCGGTCACCCGACCCTCGACTTCATCAGCCCCGGCTACCCGCTGGACATGACAAAGACGCGGGAGGTCGACAACAGTTGCATCACCGTCCCGGCCGAGAGCAACCACGTGATCAGCGTGAGCGCTCTGGGCCCGACCATGGTCAAGGCCGACTACTCGAACTACGGGATCGAGCAGACCGACCTGTCAGCGCCCGGCGGCTACCTCCGCGACCGGCGGGACACGCCCGACTTCCGCTCGCCCGCCAACATGATCCTCTCCGCCTACCCGGCCTCCCTCGCGGCGGAAAACCGCGACATCGACGTCGACGGTGTGCCCACCAACACGAGCACCGTCCGTGACTGCCAGAACGGCGTCTGCGCCTACTACCGGTACATTCAGGGCACGTCCATGGCTGCGCCCCACGTCACCGGCACAGCGGGCCTCATCGTCAGCAAGTTCAAGGTCCCGGACCGCCGGCTGGGCGGCCTCATGTTCCCGCCCGTGAGCATGGAGACGGTGCTGAAGGCAACGGCGTGGGACCGCCCGTGCCCCGAGCCGCGGCTATTCCGCTACAACCCGGAGCGCCCGTCGATCGCTGACGCGTTGTGCGAAGGGACCCCGGCCTTCAACGGGTTCTACGGCCACGGCGTCGTGGACGCCCTGGCCGCGGTCACGATGCGCCCGCGGCGGTAGAAGGCTGTTGAATGAGCCTCTCTTGGCGGCTGACCGTCGCTCTCCCGGCGCAAGAGTTCGGGGTCAGCCGCCCGGCCGCGCAGCGGCCGACGCGATAATCAACGGCCTTCCAGGGGCTATTCAGCGCCAGCGGTTAGGCGCTTCTCGAGGGACGCCAGCTCGTCCCGAAGCTCGGGAGGCAGCCGCTCGCCCAGCTGCTCGTAGTGCTCCTCGATGGAGGGGACCTCCTGGCGCCACTCTTCGTCATCCACGCGGAGCAACTCGGCCAGGTCGGCGTCCCCGATGGAGAGGCCTTCGATGTCGACCGCGCCCGGGGCCGGCAGCACGCCGATGGAGGACTCGACGGCGTCGCCGCCCCCCGTCACCCGCTCGAAGACCCACTTGAGAACCCGGCTGTTCTCACCGAAGCCCGGCCACAGGAACTTGCCGTCGGGGCCCTTGCGGAACCAGTTGACGTAGTAGAGCCGGGGAAGGTTTTCCGGGGTGGTGGCCCGGCCCACGTCGAGCCAGTGACCGAGGTAGTCGGCCATGTTGTAGCCACAGAAGGGCAGCATGGCGAAGGGGTCGCGACGGAGCTTGCCCACGGCTCCTGCCTGCGCGGCCGTCGTTTCCGAGGCCATGATCGAGCCCAGGAACACGCCGTGCTGCCAGGAGAACGCCTCGTGGATGAGGGGCACCACCGACGAGCGGCGCCCGCCGAAGAGGATGGCCGAGATCGGCACGCCTGCGGGGTCCTCCCACTCGGGCGCGATCGAGGGGCACTGCGAGGCCGGGGCCGTGAAGCGGGCGTTGGGATGGGCGGCAGGCGTGCCCGACTCGGGCGTCCAGTCCTGGCGCTTCCAGTCGGTGAGGTGGGCCGGAGGCTCGTCCGTCATGCCGTCCCACCACACGTCGCCGTCGTCGGTGTGAGCGGTGTTGGTGAAGAAGCAGTTCCGGGTGAGGGTCTTCATGGCGTTGGGGTTGGTCTTGTCCGAGGTCCCTGGGGCCACGCCGAAGAACCCGGCCTCGGGGTTGATGGCGTAGAGGCGGCCGTCCTCCCCGAACTTCATCCAGCAGATGTCGTCGCCCACCGTCTCGACGACCCAGCCGGGCGTCGATGGAACCAGCATGGCCAGGTTCGTCTTCCCGCAGGCGGAGGGGAAGGCGGCGGCCACGTAACGGGACTCGCCTGCGGGGGAGGTGATCTTCAGGATCAGCATGTGCTCGGCCAGCCAGCCCTGGTCGCGGGCCATGACCGAAGCGATGCGGAGGGCGAAGCACTTCTTGCCCAGGAGGGCGTTGCCGCCGTAGCCGGATCCGAACGACCAGATGGCCCGCTCTTCGGGGAAGTGGACGATGTACTTGTTGTCGGCGTTGCATGGCCAGGGCGAGTCGGTCTGGCCCGGCTCAAGCGGGGCTCCGACCGAGTGCAGACAGGGAACGAACTCGCCGTCGCCGAGAACGTGGAGCACGTCCTGGCCCATGCGGGTCATGATCCGCATGTTGGCGGCCACGTAGGGCGAGTCCGTGAGCTGGACGCCGATGTGGGCGATGGGCGAGCCCAGGGGGCCCATGCTGAAGGGCACCACGTACATGGTGCGTCCCCGCATCGAGCCCCGGAACAGGTCGGTGAGCGTGGCCTTCATCTCGTCGGGGTCGCGCCAGTTGTTGGTGGGGCCGGCGTCGATCTCCTCCTTGGAGCAGATGTACGTGCGGTCCTCCACCCGGGCGACGTCGGCTGGGTCCGAGGTGGCCCAGTAGCTACCGGGGCGCTTGGCGTCGTCGAGGGGAGTCAGGGTGCCCTGCTCCACCATCAGGCGGCAGAGGCGGTCGAACTCCTCCTGGGTGCCGTCACACCACTCCACCCGGTCAGGTGTGCATAGAGCCGCCATCTCGTCGACCCATTCGACCAATCGCCCTCGCGTCTGCGTGCCCGTGTCGGTGACCGTCATCAACCGCCTTTCGTTCGAAGCCTGTCGTCGGTGGGATCGGCTACCCGGCGAGGGAACCCTGGAGTCCCCATGTCGACCTCCGAGCCCAGGTGCAGCCCAGTGGCCAGACCCTCGTCGTCGAGCTCGAAGATGACCCGCTGGCCCTGGCGGAGCATGCGGAAGACGGAGCCGGTGAGGGCGTCCCGTGAGAGGGAGTACTCGGAGCGGTCGGTATCGCGCACGACCGTTCCTTCACCCGTTCCCGGGTCGTACGACTTCACCACACCCTGCAC
>JAIVIH010000504.1 GCA_020200615.1 Actinomycetota bacterium
GGGTGTACACGTTCCAACAGGGGTTCCCGGCGTGGGCCCGGTTCCCGGTCCAGGGGATCGGGCCCGACTCGTGGGCGCTGTTCGTCATCCCAACCGGGAGCCAGTGGCGCCACCTCGTACTGCCCGTGATCACCCTCGCCTCGGTCCACACCGCCCTCGTCGCCCGGATGACACGGGGGTCGATGCTGGAGGTGATGCGGTCGGACTACATGCGGACGGCCAACGCCGGCGGCCTGACGAAGCGCACGATCCTGCTGAAACACGGGCTGAAGAACGCCATGATCCCGGTGATCACCCTCATAGGCCTCGACCTGGCCGATCTCATCGGTGCCGCCATCCTCACCGAGACGGTGTTCAACTGGCCGGGCATCGGCAGCAGTGTCGCCACCGCCATCACGTTCCTCGATGCTCCCATCGTCCTCGGCCTTTCCCTGGTCCTGGTCCTGGCCTACGTGCTGATCAACCTCATCGTGGACCTGAGCTACTCCTTCTTCGACCCCCGCATCCGCTACGGCGCGGCCCGCACCCGCTGATGGCCATCCAGGAGGCCTCGGGCACGGAGCGGGCGGGAGCCGGCGCCGCTACCTCGCCCACGGCGGCCGTCTTCAGCGATGCGGTGGAGGCGCCGCCGTCGCTTCGCGGGGATGTCTGGCGGAGGTTCCGGCGCAACAAGCTGGCCATGGCCGGGTTGGTGATGATCGTGATGCTGGTGGCGTCAGCCCTGTTCGCGCCGCTCATCACATCCTACGACCCCTCCTCCCTCGGCTCCGCCAGCAGGGCCAAGCCGAGCTCCGAGCACTGGTTCGGCACGGACGTGCTGGGCCGGGACCTGTTCACGCGGATCGTCTATGGCGCCCGGGTGTCCCTCCGGATCGGGATCATCGCCGTGGGCATCGCGTCGCTCATCGGCTTGACCGTCGGCGCCATCACCGGCTTCTACGGAGGAAAAATCGACGCCCTCCTCATGCGCACCACCGACGTCTTCCTCGCCTTCCCTTACATCCTCGCCGCCATCGTCATCATCACCGTGATCGGCCGTGGCGAGCGCAGCGTGATCCTGGTCCTCGGGTTCCTGGGGTGGATGCCGATCTCGCGCCTGTTCCGGGCCAGCGTCCTCCAGGCCAAGCAGGCGGAATACGTGGAAGCGGCCCGGGCCGTCGGCTGCAGCGACTGGCGGGGACGAGCCCACGCCGGCCTGGGGACTGATGGTCAACACCGGCCGAAGCTTTCTCTTCACCTCGCCCCACCTGCTGTTCTTCCCGTCGGCCGCCATCTTCGCCACCGTCGTGAGCTTCGTGTTCGTGGGGGATGGCCTGCGTGACGCGCTGGACCCGCGCCTGAAGTGAAGCGTCCGCCGCTGCTGTCGGTCCACTATTTGCGGACCACGTTCCAGACCGACGCCGGTCCTGTGCGAGCCGTTGACGGCGTCTCGTTCGACGTCCGTCCGGGCGAGATCTTCGGGATCGTCGGCGAGTCGGGATCGGGCAAGTCCGTCACCGCCCTCAGCATTCTCGGGCTCGTGCCCCAGCCGCCGGCCGAAGTGCAAGCGAGCGAACTGCTGTGGAAGGGCCGGGACCTCCAGCTCCTGTCGCCCGAGGAGCTACGCCAGCTCCGAGGGTCTGAGATCTCGATGATCTTCCAAGACCCGATGACGTCCCTCAACCCGGTCTTCACCATCGGCGAGCAGATCGCCGACGTGGTGCGAGCCCATGCCGAGGTCTCGCGGGCGGCCGCACGGGACCGGGCCATCGAGACCCTTGACATCGTGGGCATCCCCAGCCCGAGGACCCGAGTGGACGACTATCCCCACCAGTTCTCGGGAGGCATGCGCCAACGGGCCCTGATCGCCATGGCCATCGCCAACGACCCCGACCTCATCATCGCCGACGAGCCCACGACCGCCCTCGACGTCACCATCCAGGCCCAGGTGCTCGAGATCCTGACCAAGGCGGCGCAGACGACCCACGCGGCCGTGATCCTGATCACCCACGATCTCGGGGTGGTGGCGGGGCTGGTCGACCGTGTCGCGGTGATGTACGCGGGACAGATCGTGGAGGAGGGATCGGTCGACGCTCTCTACTACAAGGCCCGGATGCCCTACGCCTGGGGCCTGATGGAGTCCATCGCCCGCCTCGACCAGCGACGCATCGGACGGCTGCGGCCCATCGAAGGGCAGCCGCCCTCCATGCTGCGCCCGCCCCGGGGCTGCCGCTTCCACCCCCGGTGCCCTTACCGCGACGACGAGCTGTGCGTCCGCCGGGACCCCGAGTTCATCGACGTCGGGTTCGACCACCGCGCCCGGTGCCATTTCGTGCTGGAGCCGGGGTGGATCTCACCCGCAGAACGGCTCGTGAAGCCGGTGGACACCTGGCA
>JAIVIH010000253.1 GCA_020200615.1 Actinomycetota bacterium
CATCGGGTGCGGCCCGGGTGGTGGATCGCGGCCCTGTGCCTTGCCGCGCTGGGTCTGCGGCCACCGGTTTCGCTGCGCCGGTGCGAGGTGAGCGTCGACTGCTCACCGGCCGAGGCATTCGAGGCGTTCGAACGCAAGCTCCTCGAGACCGCCGCCGTCGAGTCATCGCGCCCTGGTGAGGTCGTCGCCCAATTCGAAGGCCATGCCGGGCCGTTCTCCTACCGGACTCGGGAGATCGTCCGCTTCACCGACACCGCCGTCACCTTCGAGCACATCGAAGGGCCGTTCCGGTCCTGCGCCGAGCGCTTCGTCATTGCTTCCAACGGGAGCAGTACGACCGTTGCCCATGAGGGCACCTTCACGATGCGCGGAGGACTCGCGGGATGGCTCCTGGGCATGATCGTCGTCCGGCCGTTCTTCGAGCGCCTTGTCGCCGACGAGCTCGTCATGATGGCGTCTCCCGCCGTGGGCAAATCGGCGGGAACATGAGCCGTTCACCCGCTCTGTCCACGAGCCCGGTGCTGCGGGACCGGCCATTGGCTCAGAACGGGAACCGGCCTGATCGGGCCCGATCCCAGCGCAGGCGGCCGTCGAGCCCCCACACCCGCCCGGCGGGGACCAGGAGCAGGATCAGCACCGGCACGTACTCGTGCGGCTGCTCGAAGAGCCAGCGGTTGGACGATGCGTAGAGCAGGGCCAGGAACAAATGACCGCACAGGGCGAGCGCCGCCGCTCCACGGCTGGCAAGACCGACGACGAGGAGCGCCCCTACTCCGATCTCCGCCGCCGTGATGAGCCACTGCACCAGCCCGAAATTGTCGAGGAGGAAGCGCACGACGGGCTTCAGCCCGGCTATCTCAGTGCCCGGGCCGCCGTTGGCCGGATTCTCCAGGCCCTCGAAGCGCAGGATGAACCGGGTCGCCTCCCGGTCGATGAGGTTGGCCTGGTAGGGGCCGACGGTGATCGTGGTGATGCCCAGCAGCTTCGCCAGCCCGTTGGCGAGGAGGATCACCCCTGAGAACATGCGCAGCGCCGCCAGCCCTTGGGCCATCCGGAGTGGGGTGGGGAGTGCACGCTCGGTTGGATCAGCCACGGTCCATCCTTTCTCGGTGCCGTTCGTTGAGTGCCAGCGGCAGCCGCACGGTGAACCGGCAACCGCCGGCCTGATTGTGAACGCTGATATCGCCGCCGTGTGCCGCCGTGAGGCCGTGGGCGATGAGCAGGCCGAGCCCGGGACCGCTCCCGGCACGACCCGTCGTTGATCGCCGATGCCCGCCATCGAAGGCATGGGTCAAGTCCTCGGGCGC
>JAIVIH010000298.1 GCA_020200615.1 Actinomycetota bacterium
CCCTTCTCGACTCCGGCGGCGTCCTCAGTGTGTCCCTGGTCACGGGCCTGGCCCTGGCCCTGCTCGTCACCGGCGGAGCCCTCGTCGTGGGCGCGTGGCGGGGCCGGGCCCGGTGGCTCATCCCGCTCGGACTATTCCTCGGTGTCGCCCTGATGGGGGCGTCGGTGATCGACGTGCCCATCGGGGGCGGAGTGGGAGAGCGCCTCTACCGCCCCGCCAGCCTGGCCGAGGTCTCCTCGCCCTACCGACTGGGTGCAGGCGAGCTCACCCTCGACCTCCGGGACCTGGACCTGTCGGGGTCGACGACGACGGTCGTCGCCAGCGTGGGCGTGGGCGAGATCCTCGTGATCGTGCCCTACGGTCCTTCGGTGGACGTCGACGCCGAGTTGGGCGTCGGGGAGCTCCACCTCCTCGGCCGTCACTGGGAAGGACTCGGGGTGGACCGTCGAGTGGTAGATCGTGGCGTAGAGGGCGGCGGCCGCCTCATCCTGCGCATCGAGGCTGGAGCCGCAGAAGTGGAGGTGCGCCGTGCCTCGGCATGATCTCGACCCCCTGTCGCTCGTGGCCGGCGTGGCCTTCTGCGGCTTCGCCCTGGTGGCCCTGCTCGATCAGGGGCCGGGCTGGGGCGGACGGTGGCTCGTCCCGCTCCTCCTCGTGGCCGTGGGCGTAGTCGGCTTGCTCGCCACCCGGAGCCGGCCTGACCGGTGACGCTCGGCTGAGAGGGTGCCCGGCGCGCGACGATGCAACACGAAGGGAGGGCGGCATGGGCGGACTGAAGGCGAGTAGGACGGTCGTCGGGTCGATGCTGGCGCTCACGCTCGTCGCCTGCGGTGGGGACGGTGACGAGAGTGGGTCCAGCAAGCGGGAGTGGCAAGCGGAGCACCGAGACCTGGTCGCCGCCTTTGGCCGCGATCTGGACGCCACCACCATGACTCTCAACCAGGGGGAGAAGACGGCCACGCTCAGCGCCTGCACCCAGCTGGCTGACGACGCCAAGGAGATGAGGGACGAAGTGTTCCCCGTCTCCAACAAGCAGGTCGAGCGACCCCTGCGTCAATCCGTGGACTTGGCCCTGATGGCGAGCGACAACTGCTTGAAGGGCGGACGCGACCCAGGCGGCGCCCGGCAGGTCGAAGAAGCCATGCGCCAAGTGGCCGATGCCCGGAGGGCCTTCCAGGAGGCGGAGGGGGCGATCTCGGACTGGCGGTAATTGCTCAGGTCCGGATGGAGGCCCCGGCCGAGGCCTCGACGGCCTCGATGCAGTGGGCCCGCAGACCGGCCAGCTCCTGTTCCGTCAGCGTGTGGTCCAGCGCCGCCACCCGCAACCGGAAGGCCAAACTCCGCCTTTCCTCCCCCAGCTGTTCGCCGCGGAAAACGTCGAACAGCCAGAGATCCTCGAGCAGCTCGTCTGCGGCCCGGCGCAGGGCTTCCTCCACTACCGCCGCGGGCACGGTGTCCTCCACCAGGAAGGCGAGGTCGAAGTCGGCCGAAGGGAACCGGCTCACCGGTCGGTACTGGGCCGGAGCGCTGGGCAACGTCAGCAGGGCGTCCAGGTTCAGCTCGAACCAACCGGCCCGGCCCGGCACGTCGTGGGCGGCCAGGACATCGGGGTCCACCTCTCCCACCGTTCCCACCGGCTCACCCTCGAGGGTGATGACCGCGCTGCGCGCCGGGTGCAGGCCGGCCGAGGCACCGGCGGCGAAGACGGCGCCCGGCGACCCGTCCCGCCCGACCCGCAGCGCCTCCAACAGGGTGTCCACCGCCAGCTTGGCCTCACCCGCATCGCCTCCGGCGAGGATCCCCGCCACCAGCTCGGGCTCCTCGGGCAGCCGCTCGCCGTCCCGGGGCGGCAGGAAGACCTTCCCCACCTCGAACAGCCGCACGTCCGGGTAGCGGCGGCTGGCGTTGGTGGCCGTCGCCCGAAGCAGGCCGGGTAGGAGCGACGTCCGCAGCACCGACTCCTCCTGGGCCAGCGGGTTCTCCACCTCCACCGCCGGCGTGCTCAGCCCCGCCCGCTCGAGGTCCGCGGAGGACACCAGCGACGTCGACCACGCCTCGGACAGCCCTGCCCCCACCAGCACCTGGCGGACCAGGCGCCGCCCGCGCTGGGCCGCAGTAAGTCCACCGACGCCGGTAACAGGAGGGAGGGTGCGGATGATCCGGCCGTAGCCGTGATGGCGCGCCACCTCCTCCACCACGTCGATCTCCCGCTCGCTGTCCGGCCGCCACGTCGGAATGGTGACGCTCAGGGCCTGAGCGTCCCCGTTCAGGGGGAAGGTGCTGAAGCCGAGCGGCTCCAGGTATGCCGCGATCTGGCTGGTCTCCAGGGCGGTACCGAGGATGGCGTTGACCCGGCTGGTCCGCACCACGACCGGCGACGGCGGAGGGCGGGACACGCTGACGTCCCGTACCGGCGCGGCCACGGCGGCACCCGCCGCCTCCGCCGCCAGCTGGCAGAATCGGGCGACGGCCCGCTCGATCCCCTCCGGGTCGACCCCCCGCTCGAAGCGGACGGAAGCCTCGGTGCGCAGGCCCAGGCGCTTGGAGGTGCGGGCGATGGCCATGGGCTCGAAGTACGCCGCCTCCAGCAGCACCGTCCGGGTCGTCTCCATGATCTCCGAGGACGCCCCTCCCATGATCCCGCCGATGCCCACGGCCGACCCGGCGGCATCGCAGATCAAGCAGTCCTCCGACGTCAGGCGTCGCTCCACGTCGTCCAGGGTGGTGACGACCTCCCCGTCCTCCGCCCGGCGAACCTGCAAACCGTCGGTGCCGAGCAGGTCGCGGTCGTAGGGGTGGTTGGGCTGACCCAGCTCCAGCATCACGTAGTTGGAGACGTCGACCACGTTGTTGATCGGGCGCATCCCGGCCAGGGTGAGGCGGCTGGCCAGCCATCCCGGAGAAGGGCCCACGACCACTCCTGTGAGGAGGGTCGCCGTGAACCGGGGGCACAGGTCGGGCGAGAGAACGGCCACCGTCGGGCTGCCCAGAGGCTCGACGGCCACGGATACCACGGGCGGGGGCGGCTCGGGCACGGCCAGGGGCACCTTGAGCCGTGCGGCCAGGTCCCGGGCCACGCCCAGCACCGACAGCGCGTCCGGGCGGTTGGGGGTCACGTCCAGATCGAAGACGACGTCGGGGGAGATGCCCAGAGCCTCGGTGAGCAGGCTTCCGGGGAGGAGCCCGCCGGGGAGGATCAGGATTCCGTGGCTGTCGTCGGACAGGGCGAGCTCAGCACCGGAGCACAGCATGCCTTCCGACCACTGGCCGCGGACCTTGCGCCGGCCGATCTCGAGGCCGCCCGGCAGCCGGGCGCCGATCGGGGCCAGCGGCACCAGGTCGCCGGCGACGAAGTTGAAGGCACCGCACACGACCTGCGTGGTCGCCCCGTCGCCGCGGTCGACCTCCACGAGCTGAACCCGGTCGGCGCTGGGATGAGGGCGGGTGGTCAGGACCTGGGCCACGACGATGTCATCCAGCCCCTCCCCCACCCGTTCCATGCCCTCTACCACGAGCCCCAGGTCGGAAAGGGTCGCGGCCAGCTCTTCGGGCGCGCCTTCGAAGGGCGCGAAGTCGCTCAGCCAGGAGAGCGGGACCCGCATGACGTCAGAGTAGGCGTGGGCCCCGGCCCGGCCTAATCGGTTTTCCGACTGCGCCGAAGGACAGTAGAATCGAAAGTTCGGGGTGACCGGCGAGCGAAGCTGAGCCGCAAGCGGCAGCAGCTTTCGGCAACCGCTTTCCACTTCACTCCGACGTCCTCCCCTTCCTGTCGCCGAGCAGCAGGGCGTCTCACAGTTCGGAGCGAGGGTTCCCGTGGCGTTGCAAGTCTCACAACTTCGAGTCGAAATCGCAGGCCGGGCGTTGCTGCGCGACGGCACGTTCCACGTCGGTGAGGGAGAGAAGGTCGCCCTCGTCGGCCCCAACGGCGCGGGCAAGACGACGCTCCTGCGCACCATCGCCGGCGAGATCCCGTCCGCCGCCGGCTCGCTGCGCCGCTCGCCCAACTTCGGCTGGCTTCCCCAGGACACCGCGGCCCGGCCCGAGATCGGCCACCTGCTGGCTTACGACCACCTCCTCGAGGCCAGCCCACTGGCCAAGATCCGCGAGCAGCTGGGGCTGGCCCAGGACGAGATGGACAAGGCCGGGGTCAACCAGGACGCTCAGGCCCTGGACAAGGCCGTGCACCGCTACGGCGAGCTCGAAGAGCGGTTCCGCCTCGGAGGCGGCTACGAGCTCGAGTCCACCGCCGAACGCATTGCCGCCGGCCTCGGCCTCGACGAGGAGGCCCTCCTGGTGGAGGTGGCCGACTTGTCCGGAGGGCAGCGGCGGAGGCTGGAACTGGCCCGCCTGCTGCTGGCCGAGGGCGAGCTGCTCATCCTCGACGAGCCCACCAACCACCTCGACGACGAGGCCAAGGCCTTCGTCATGAACTTCCTGCGCACGTCCCGCAACGCGGTTCTGGTGGTGAGCCACGACATCGACCTGATGAGCGAGTCCATCGACCGCGTGCTGGCCCTGGAGGCGGGGCAGCTCGACGTCTACCGCGGCACTTACTCCCAGTTCCTCACCAAACGCACGGAGCGGGAGTCGGCGCGGGAGCGGGTGGCGTCGAACGCCCAAAAAGAGGTCGCCCGGCTGCAGAAGACGGCGGACAAGTTCCGCCAGGGAAACGCAACATCGGCAGGGCGCCGGCGGGCGCTGGAGCAGCGGATCGGCCGCATCGAGGCCCAGCAGTCGACCGTCCTCGCTCCCGTGCGGCGGAGGGTCCTCAAGGTCAGGTTTCCGGATCCCGTGCGGGCGGGTGACATCGTGCTGTCGGCCCGGGGCCTCACCAAGCAGCTCGGGGGCAACACGATCTTCCGCGACATCGGGCTGACCGTCGACCGGGGCGAGGTGTTCCTCGTGGTCGGGGCCAACGGGGCGGGCAAGACCACCCTGCTCCGCTGCTTCGCCGGGATCTACGCCCCCGACGGCGGCGCCGTCCGCCTGGGCACCAACGTCACCCTCGGGTACTACGCCCAGGAGCACGAGGACATCCGGGCCGGCACGTCCGTCCTGGAGGCCATGCAGGCCGTGGCCGCCGCAGGGGTCACCGGCACCGACCTACGGGGGATGCTCGGTCACTTCGGCCTCGTCGGTGACGTCGCCCAGCAGGACGCGTCCACCCTCTCGGGAGGCGAGAAGACCAAGCTG
>JAIVIH010000254.1 GCA_020200615.1 Actinomycetota bacterium
CGGCGGGAGCCACCATCGTTGATGCACAGCAAGTGAATGGATGCGGGATCTCACAGAGCGGAGGGGCCATCGACTGCAGGGCCGAGACGGGGGATCGAGTGGTCCCGCTCGGTGGCGCCGCGCCTACTGGGGGGTCTGGGTCCACCGACACTACCGAATACGTTCCCTACGATCGAGTCACACTTGGGCCAGATGGGGAACCATGCCTATCGACCGCATACCGGGAGCCGGGGGCGCTTGGGTCTGAGGAGGTCACCGACCAGGATGGAGGGACACGGCCCATCGGAAACTTCCCTGCTTGCCCCGCAACGCCCGGAGAACCCGCTCAGCCGGCCGAGAGCCCGGCCATGATCGCCGCTCGATATTGGGAGCAGATTCCTCTGCCCAAGCCCCGTCCCCATATTGCTCCCGGCTGGGGCATCACCGGGAAGTTGGCGTACATCGAGACCAACGGGGAGCTCCGGCACGTCTACACCAACACAACACCCCTCGGGCCGCTGGAGATCGTCGCCACCGGCGGGTATTTCGTCGACTGGGGCGACGGCGAGACCACAGGTCCCTACGACCTCGAGGGTGGGCGGTGGCCTGACGGACAGATCACCCACGACTACGTCTGGGCCGGTGGGTACGACATCGTCGTCACCGAGCGGTGGACGGCGACATGGAGCCTGGGAGGCCAGAGTGGGACGCTGCGGGAATTGCAGACGGTCGGGACAATCGACGACTTCCCCGTCCGGCAGGTGCAGGCCGTCATCCGCTGAGAGACCTTGCGGGGCGAAGCCCCGTGGACTCAGCCCTTGAGCAGGGAGATGTCGTCGGCGGTGGCGCCGCCCCGTCTTCGGAAGATGGCGACGATGATGCCCAGGCCGACCACGACCTCGGCTGCGGCCACGACCAGGACGAAGAACACGACGACCTGGCCGCCGATGTCGTCCAGCATCCGGGCGTAGGTGACGAACGTGAGGTTGACGGCGTTGAGCATGAGCTCCACGCACATGAACATGACCAGCACGTTCCGGCGGGTGAGGAGCCCGAGGGCGCCGATGGTGAAGAGGACGGCGGCCAGGCCGAGGTACCAGGCGCCGGGGACGGTCATGACGACCGAGCCTCCTCGTGGCTGTGGACCCCACTGGTGGGCGTGCGCCGGGCCAGGACCACGGCGCCCACCACGGCGATGACCAGCAGGACGGAAGTCACCTCGAAGGCCAGCAGGTAGCGGGTAAAGAGGACGTTGGCCAGCTTCTCGATGTTCGAGCCGGGGCCGCTGGCCTGCCCGGTCGAGGAGGGCGCCCCGGTGACCCACT
>JAIVIH010000042.1 GCA_020200615.1 Actinomycetota bacterium
GCCGGCCAGGGCGACACCGGCGTCTCCATTCCGGGGTCGGGCCGGAGCGACCGGGGCCAGGGCGACCTCACCGCCACCACCGAGCCGTCCGTCGGCAGCGGAAACGATGACGACGACGACGACCGTCCGCCCCGGACCAGCCGGACGTCCCGGCCGCCCCGCCCGCGGGACCTGACCACCATCCCGGACGGTTGATGCTCGAGATGCTGTTGGAGGTCCAGGACCATGACACGGCGATCGACCGCCTGCGTCATCGCCGCGCCAACCTCCCGGAGCGGGTGGACCTCGCCCGCCTGCAGGACGAGGTCGCGGCCGCCGAGGCGGGATTGGTCCAGACGGGCACCCAGCGGGACGAGGTGGCGCGCCGCCAGAAGCGATCCGAGGACGAGCTCGCGGCGGTGGAGGCCAAGATCGCCGAGATCGAAGAGCGCCTGTACTCGGGAGCCATCAGCATCCCCCGGGAGCTGCAGGCCATGCAGGCCGAGGTCGACTCCCTGCGGCGCCGCCGGAGCAGCCTGGAAGACCTCGTTCTGGAGGCCATGGGCGACCGCGAGCCCCTCGATGCCGAGGTCGACCGCTTGGAGAGCCTACGGAAGGCCCAGGACGTCGAGGGTGGCCGGCTCCGCGGCGTCATCGCCGAGACCGAAGCGGCCATCGACGCCGAGCTGGCCACCGAGACGGCCGCTCGGGAAACCGCGGCCGCTACCCTTCCCGCCGACCTCTCGACCCTCTACGAGCGGATGCGCTCTCAGCTCGGAGGGGTGGCCGTCGCCCGCCTGGTGAACGGTCGCTGCGCCGGCTGCCACCTCACCCTGGCCACGACCGAGCTCGACCGGATCCGTCACGAGCCACCGGACGCCCTGATCCGCTGCGAGCAGTGCAACCGGCTCCTGATCCGCACCTTCTGAGCGGATCTGAGCGGTTCAGGATCCGGACGACGTGTTCCTCTGGTTCGCGGGCGCGGCCCTGGTGGTGGTGTGGCAGGTCTTCCGGGATCCCGCGCTCGACCACCGGGTGGTGGTGGCCGGGGCCCTGCTTCCCGATGTCGTCGATGGTCCCTTCGGGGGCGCGAGGGTGGCCCATACGGTCGTGAGCAGCGCGGCCCTGCTGGTCGTGGTCATGCTCGCCACTCGGGGCCGGCGTGCGGCCCGGCGGCGTTGGCTGGCCCTCCCCATCGGAACCTTCATCCACCTGCTGGCTGACGGCGTCTGGGCCAGTGCGCACACCTTCTGGTGGCCCTTCCTGGGCGGGCAACTCAACGATCCGCTCCCGTCGCTCGACCACGGCGTCGCCCTAGTCGTGTTGCAGGAGCTGGCCGGCGCCGCCGCCCTCGTCTGGTTCTGGACCCGTTTCCGCCTGGCCGACCCCACGGTGCGGACTGCGTTCCTCCGCAGCGGCCGCCTACCGCGCGACCCCGCCTGAGGCGGCGAGCAAGCTCCGCTAGGCTCCGAGCGGTCGCCGGCGTCGATGGACCCCAGCGACTCGGGCACCGACTCGTTCGCCCCGAGCTCCTTCCAGATCTCCTCCTCGACCTCCTTGGTAATCTCCCGGCGGGCGTAGGAGTGGATGTGGAGGGCGTCGACCGGCTTGTCGAACTCGTCCCGGTCGAGCTTGAGGTGCATGGCCTCGCGGTGGTCGTCGGTGAGGATCCGGGCCAGGCTGGGATGGGCGATGGTGGGGCGTAGGAGGAGGGTTGCGCTGAGCGGGGTCTCGTTGGCCGTCTCCCACTGCTCCATGGCCGCCCACGAGTCCTCGAACTCCTTTCCGAACTCCTCGCGGAATTCGTCGACGTTCTCCGCCGCCTCCGCCTTGGGCGTGGCCGGCCCGAACGACTCCTCCAGGCCCTCGGGTAGCTCGTCGCGCCCGGCGATGGGGGAGAAGCGCACGACGATGTCGGCGTTGGCCCGCTGGGGCCGGATGAAGGCGGCCGACTCGACCTCGCGCCGGGCCAGGTCCTTCTTGACCTCCTCGGGCTTGTAGCCCCGCTTCTTGGTGTCCCTGCTGATCTTCCAGTGGAAGCGCACGGGCTCGGGGGGGTCGAGGTAGACGGTGGCGTCGAAGCAGGCCCGGGCCAGCTTGGAGTGGAGCGGCAGCAGCCCTTCGATGATGACGAACTCGCGCGGTTCCACCAGGACGGGCCGGCCCAGGGTGCCGTCCTCGTGGTTGTAGACGGGCTTGAGGATGGGGTTGCCCATGGCCAGCAGCTGGAGGTGCTGCTCCATGACGTCGACGTAGTTGCACTCGGGATGGAGCGGGGTGAACGGCTTTTCCTTGCGCTCCACCCGGTCGTAGCGGTGGTAGTCGTCGACGCAGATCGACGTGATGCGGTCCGGGCCCAGCGCTTCGACCAAGCCCTTGGTGATCGTCGTCTTGCCCGCGGCGCTGTCGCCGGCGATGGCGAGCATGATCGGACGGGTCGAGCTCTGGCCGTTCCCCCGCCAGGCCCGCTGAATCGTGATCGGCTTGTCCGGCACCTCTGTCACCCCTTCACCTGGTCTGGACCAACGGAACTGGGCCTGTCGACCGCTCTCACGGCAGGGCCTCCTCGGCGCGCTTGCGCAACGTCGCTACGGCGTCCCCGAGCCCGCCCTCGTGCTTGTAGAGGGCCGATCCGGCCACCAGGATGCGGGCGCCGGCGGCAACCGCGCCTCCCACGGTGTCCGGGCTGATGCCGCCGTCCACTTCCAACTCGACGGGGTACCCGGATTCGGCGATGAGGTCGGCCGTCTCGCGGATCTTGGGCTCCATGGTCTTGATGTAGGCCTGCCCCCCGAAGCCGGGGTTCACGGTCATGACCAGGACCATGTCGGCCAGGTCGAGGACGTGGCGCACGACGTCCACCGGGGTGGAGGGGTTGAGGGCCACCCCCGACTTGGCGCCCTGCTCGCGGATGGAAGCGAGGGTCTTGTGGAGATGCGTGCACGCCTCGGCGTGGACGATCACGAGGTCGCAGCCCGCTTCCACGTAGCGGTGGAGCAGCTCGTCGGGGTTGACCACCATGAGGTGGGCTTCGAAGGGCACCGAGCAGTGTTTCCGGCAGGCGGCGATGACGTCGGGGCCGAACGTCAGGTTGGGAACGAACCGCCCGTCCATGACATCCCATTGGATCCGGTCGACGCCGGCCTCCTCGAGCGCTGCGCACTCCTCGCCCAGCTTGGCGAAGTCCGCCGGGAGCACCGACGGGACGATTTCCAGGGTTGGTGTGGAAGTCTGGGCGTCTTCACTCATCGTGTCCTCCAGGGCGAGGCAGGCCACCAGGCGCGGGCCACCCGGGACACGGGTCCCGGATGCGCGACCCTACGACTCCGACACGGCTGGCGCATCCCCCAGGGGGGGAGTCGGCGGGGGGATAGCGTGTCGACGACCTGTGGGAGAACCAGCCCTGTCCCCGAACGAGCCCGTGCCCACGGCTGCGCCCACCGGCGAGTCCCCGGGTCGCGCCGCCGTCCGCCTCCTCCTGGTCGACGACCACCAGGTCGTACTCGAGGGCCTGAGGTCGATGCTGGCGTCCCAGCGGGCCCGGGTGGAGATCCTGGGCGCCACTACCAACCCGAGCGACGCCCTCCGCCTGGTGGCCGAGCTGAGCCCCGACGTCGTCCTCCTCGACGTTCGCCTGAGAGGTGCCAGCGGGCTCGACCTGTGCGAGGAACTGGTGAGCCGGTTTCCCCAGGTCAAGGTGGTCTTCTTCACCGTCTACGACGACGAGCAGTACCTCTACCAGGCGCTGCGGGTCGGGGCTGCGGGCTTCCTCCTCAAGACCACCACCGCTCCCGAGCTGGCCGAGCACCTCGATCGGGTGATGGACGGCGAGGTGGCCATCGATCCCACCCTGGCCGGCCGGGTGGCCATGACTGCTGCCCGACTGCAGAGCGGCGAGTTCTGGCCCGGCGCCCGCCTCGGCCTGACCCAGCGGGAGAGCGAGGTGCTCGGCTTGATGGTGCGGGGCCTCTCCAACCGGGTCATCGCCCAGCGGCTCTACATCGGGGAGGAGACGGTCAAGAGCCACACGCAGAGCATCTACCGCAAGCTCGAAGTCTCCGACCGGGCCCAGGCCATTGCCACCGCCCTCCGGGAGGGGATCTTCCACTGAGCACGATGGGCGAGCTGCCCGACCGGGCCCCGCCGGCCCCCGCCTTCACCGGTGTCGACCAGGCGGCCGAGAACCGGCTGTTCCGCCTCATCATCGAGGTGACGTCCTCCGACCTCGACGTGCGCGAGGTCAGCCAGCGGGTCGCAGCCCTGGTCACCGAGGCCACCGGCGCCGACGTGTGCTTCGTCCATCTCGTCGACGAGGAGCGCGAGCGGGTGGTCCTGGCCGGGGCCACGCCCCCGTTCGACGAGCTGGTCGGCTCGGTGGAGCTCGCCTTGGGCGAGGGCATCGCCGGGTGGGTGGCCAAGAACGCCCGCCCGACAGTGGTGCCCAACAAGTGGAACGACCGGCGCTACCGGTACATCCCGTCCCTGCGGGGCGAGGACTACGCCTCCATGGTCTCCGTCCCCATGTTGGTCCGACCGCCTTCGGCCCGGGTGGTGGGGGTCCTCAACGTCCACACCAAGGAAGCCCGGGAGTGGAACGACCGGGATGTGGCCCTGCTGTCGGACGTGGCCAACCTCCTGGCCCGCACCATCGAGAACGCCCGCCTCTACGCCAGCCTGGCCCAGCGGGAGGAGGTGCTGGAGACGTTCGCGGCCCGGACGGTGGAGGCCCAGGAGCTCGAGCGGCGCCGGCTGGCGGCCGAGATCCACGACGGGATCAGCCAGCGCCTGGTCAGCCTCTGGTACCACCTGCTGGCGGCGGAGGACGCGGTGGGGGACCCGGCCCGGGTGTCGAAGGAGCTGGCCGTGGCCAAGGAGCTGGCCCGGGCCGCCCTGTCCGACGCCCGCAGCGCCATCACCGGCCTCCGTCCGTCGGTGCTGGACGACCTGGGACTGGGCCCCAGCCTGGAGAGCCTGGCCCGGTCGCTCCCCGGGGTCGAGACCGAGGTGGAGATCGCCCCCGACCGCCTCCCGGCCCACGTCCTCCCCCCCCACGTCGAGGTCGCCCTCTATCGCATCGCCCAGGAGGCCGTTCAGAACGTCCTCAAGCACTCCAACGCGACCCACCTCACCCTCGTGTTCGGACCGTCCGAGGAAGGCGCCCGGCTCGTGGTGGCCGACGACGGCACCGGCCTTCCCGAGGACTGGATGGCGGCCGCCGAGGAGGGTCACTCCTACGGCATGGTGGGCATGCGGGAGCGGGCCGAGCTCATAGGCGCGCGCCTCACGGTGACGTCCCACCCCGGTCGCGGCACCAGCGTCGAGGTCGTCGTCCCCGCGCCGCCTGTCCACTGACGGCCGGCGGGCGCGAAGCGAAGCCCGGCTCGTCCGGAGCCGGCCCCCGATTTCCTGCCGCTCGGCCTGAGTTAGACCGTCTCCATCTCCCGGCTGTAGTTCCCGGAGCTGGCGGCGCTGGTGAGCTTGGCCCGGTGCGAAGCCATCTTCTGGGCTTCGCCGACGTTCTCGGAATCGCCCTTCCACGTCTTCAGCGCGTCGTCCTGCAGGGCCCGGCCGTACGAGAAGGTCAGGGTCCACGGGTGGGGGCCCTTCTTGTTCATGAGGTCGAGGTGCTCGGTGGCCACCGCTGCGCTCTGACCGCCGGAGAGGAAGGCGATTCCAGGCACCGCCGCCGGGACCGTGGCGTAGAGGGACTTCAGAGTCTTTTCCGCGACTTCGTCAGGGTCGGCCTGCTCGGAGCACTTCTTGCCGGAGATGACCATGTTGGGCTTGAGGATCATGCGCTCGAAGTCGACGCGCTGCCGGGCCAGCTCGGCGAACACGGCCCGCTGGGTGCGTACCGTCGCCTCGAAGCAGGTGTCGATGTCGTTGTCGCCGTCCATCAGCACCTCGGGCTCGACGATGGGGACCAGCCCCCCCTCCTGGCAGAGGGCGGCGTAGCGGGCGAGGGCGTGGGCGTTGCACCCGATGGCGTAGTCGGAAGTAGTGCCGTCGCCGATGACGATCACAGCCCGCCACTTGGCGAACTTGGCGCCCATGCCGACGTACTCCTCGATGCGGTCCCGCAGACCGTCCAGCCCTTCGGTGACCTGCTCATCCGGCGCATTGGCCAGGGGCTTGGACCCCGTATCGACCTTGATCCCGGGCAGGATGCCCTTCTGGTCGAGCATCTTGGGAAAGGGCGTGCCGTCCGACGAGCACTGGCGGATGGTCTCGTCGTACAGGATCACTCCGCTGATGTACTCCTCCAGCCCGGGGGTGCTGAGGAGGGTGTCGCGGTAGGCGCGCCGGTTCTCCTCGCTGGACTCGATGTCGAGCGCGCCGAATCGCTTGGTGATGGTGGCGTTGCTTTCGTCGGCGGCGAGGACGCGCCGTCCCGAGGCGACCAGCTGCTGAGCAATGGCGGCGAGTGAGATCCCCGAGGATGGCCGCGGCGTCAGGCAGCGAGGCGGTCGAGCTGGCGACGAGGAGCCAGTCGCCCGCCGACAGGCCAGGTCCTCGCGCAGCCGGGCCGGTCCGCGCGGATCCGGACGA
>JAIVIH010000043.1 GCA_020200615.1 Actinomycetota bacterium
AGCTTCACCACCGCTCTCGCCCCCGCCTCGGGCGCGGCTCCCACGAAGCGGGCCATGACTTCTCCGTGCCCGCCGTCCCACGAGACGTCGAGGCACTCCGGTCCGAACGATGAGTGGGCGACGGCCGACGCCGCCTTGCCCAGGGCGTCGGGATCCTCCGACGCTCCCACCGCGGTCACCGTCTCGGGGGGCCGGGGATGAAGTCGTAACACGACGGCGACGATGAGGCCGAGGGTCCCGAACGAGCCGGTGAACAGCTTGGACAGGTCGTAGCCGGCCACGTTCTTGATCACCTTGCCCCCGGCTTTGGCGATGGTGCCGTCGGACAGCGCGACGGTGATGCCGAGGATCAGGTCGCGCGGCGCTCCGTAGCGGTGGCGCAAAGGGCCGGAGTCGCTTGTGGCGACCATGCCACCGATGGTGGCCCCCTCATTCCCGCCGGGCGCGCCGAGCGGCGGATCGAGGGCGACCATTTGGTCGGCGTCGGCCAGAGCCTCCTGCGCTCGCGCCAGGGTTACCCCGGCCTCGAACACGGCGGTGAGATCGCCCTCGTTGTGCTCGACGACGCGGTTGAGCCGCTCGGTGGAGACCTCGATCTCCGGCGGCTCCGAGGGCCGGCCCCACGACAACTTGGTCCCACCGCCACGTATGCGGATCCGTTGCCCCCGAGCTCCGGCCGCCCGCATGACCTCGCCCGCCTCGTCGGGCGTCGACGGTGCTTCTCGGCGAGCGATCGCGTGCGGGGTCGTCAGAACCTCTCGGCCACGCCCGACTGCTCGAGGGGATGCTTCCGGTAGGGGCCCGGGACCTCGCCACACAGCCTCGGCGTGGGCATGACCTTCCCGGGGTTGGCGAGCTGGTCGGGATCGAAGGCACAGCGCAGCCGCTGGAAGGCTCCGAGGTCCGGCTCCGAGAACATCTCGGTCATGAGCTGCTTCTTGTCGAGCCCGACACCGTGCTCGCCGGTGATCGAGCCGCCCGCTTCGACGCAGGCGAGCACGATCTTCCCCGAGAGCTCCTCTGCGCTCTCCAGCTCCCCATCATTTGTGGCGTCATAGCAGACGAGCGGATGGAGATTCCCATCGCCGGCATGAAAGACATTGGCGACCCTGAACCCGTAATCCTGCGAGAGCTCGTCGATCCGCTTCAGCACGTCGGCCAGGCGCGTGCGGGGGATGACGCTGTCCTGTACGTAGTAGTAGGGCGAGACGTAACCCATGGCTGCGAAGGCCGCCTTGCGTGCTTTCCAGATCAGCGCCCGCTCGGCCTCGTCCTGGGCGACGCGCGTGCCGGTCGCGCCGTTGCGCTCGTAGATCTCCATGACATCGTCGAAGCGCGCCTCGCACTCGGCCTGCGAACCGTCGAGCTCCACGATCAGGGCTGCACCCACGTCGACGGGATATCCGGCGTGGGTCCAGTTCTCGGTGGCCTCGATGGTCAGCTTGTCCATGATCTCGATGGCCGCCGGCACCATCCCCGCGGCGACGATGTCGGTGACGGCCTGGCCCGCCTGCTCGATGCCGTCGAAGTACCCGACCATGGTCTTGTTCGCTTCTGCTTCGGGCGTCACGCGGAGCGTGATCTCGGTGGCGATGCCCAGCGTTCCCTCCGAGCCGATGAAGGCGCCCAAGAGGTCGTAGCCCGGCCGGTCCAGCTCCTTTCCTCCGAGCCTCACCACTTCGCCGTCGGAGAGCACGATCTCCAGGCCGGTCACGTAGTTGGCCGTGAATCCGTACTTGAAGCAGTGCAGCCCCCCAGAGTTCTCGGCCACGTTCCCACCGATGGTGGAGACGACCTGGCTGGATGGGTCCGGAGGGTAGAAGTGGCTCGGCCCGACTGCCTTCGACACCGACGCGTTCGTGACGCAAGGCTCCACGACGACGCGTTGGTTCTCCAGATCCACTTCGAGAATGCGGTTGAGGCGGGTCAGTACGATGAGGACGCCGTCCTTCACGGGAATAGCACCGCCGGACAGTCCAGTGCCGGCACCCCGCGCCACCCACGGCACCTTCGCTGCGTGGCACGCCCGCACGATCTCCCGCACCTCGTCGCCAGACCCGGGAAGCACGGCGAGCGCCGCCGGTGTCCGGTAGTGCCTGAGGCCGTCGGACTCGTAGGTCCGGAGCTGGTGCGTGTCGGTCAGGACGTGTTCCTGCCCGCACACGTCCCGGAGGCGCTCGACCAGCCCCGCGTCGATCACTTCCGCCTACGGTACTCTCGCCCGCACGAGTGTGACGGAACGACCGGAAGTAGCGGTGATCGGCGCGGGGATCGTCGGTCTCTCGACGGCCTACAGCTTGATGGAGCGGGGAGTCGCGGTCACGGTCTACGAGCAGGGCGCGCCGGGGAACGGGCAATCGGGCGGGGAGTCGCGCATCTTCCGTCACGCCCACGACGACCCCCGTCTCGTGGCCTTCGCATGCCGGAGTCGAGCCATCTGGCGCGAGTGGGAAGCCGCCCTGGGTGTCGAGCTCGTCTCGGCCGACGGGGTAGTCGCGCTGGGCCCCTCAGTCGAGGCCAGGGTGCGTGTGATGGGCAAGGTCAGCGGCACGGCAGGCCGGGTCATCGACCCCGCCGAGCTGGCCGAGCGACTACCGGTCCTTGGTGGCTACGCCGGCCCAGCCATGATCGACGAAGCCGGAGGATCCATACGCACCGGCACTGCCATTCACGCACTGGCCGGCCAGGTCGGCGCCTCCCTCGTCGTCGACGAGGTCATCACCGTTCGCCCGAGCCCCAATGGGGCGGTCGAGGTGAGGACGGGGGGCCGCTGCGCCGAGTACACGAGGGTCGTAGTCTGCGCCGGCCGGGGCACGGCACGGCTGGCGAGGGGCGTGGGGCTCGCGCTCCCAGTCAAGCAAGCGGCGCACGTCCGCCTCACCTTTGCCGTGCGAGGCGACGCTCCGGCCCGGCTCGCCTGCCTGCAGGACGGAAGCGGGGACTTCGGAGAAACCGGGATCTACGCCGCCCCGTTGCCCGGTAACCGCCACTACGCGCTGGGGCTCAGTGAGACGACCGAGGTGCTGGATGACGGCAGCCTCCTCGAGCCCGGCGGTCTCGCCGACCTGAGCGAGCGTGCTAGTGGCTACGTCGGGCGTGCCCTTCCTGGCCTGGATCCCGACCCCGTCGACTACCGCCACTGCTGGGTCACCGAGCTGCCATGGAGCCCCGACGGGTTCGCCGTGTGGGAGGCGGAGGGGCTGTTCTTCGTCGCCGGCCACAACCTCTTCAAGCAAGCGCCGGCCCTGGGCCGGGCCCTGGCCAACGCGGCCCTCGGTGAAGGGTTGGAAAGCGAACTTCGCCCGGAAGCGAAGCTGGGCGCACCAGGCTGATTGCCAGCCCGTCGAGCGTTGACCCCGCGCTGGGCGCGAACCTAGGCTCGATCTGCTCAGACGGGGTCCTTGTTTGGTGGTGACGCGACGTGCGGTTCTGCCCCAATCTTTCGATGCTGTTCAAGGAACTCGACTTCGTGGACCGCGTCGGACGGGCCGCTGAGGCCGGTTTCACCGCTGTCGAGTTCTGGTGGCCGTCGGGGGAGGACTTGGATCGGGTTGAGGCCGTCATCAAGGAGGCGGACCTCCGAGTGGCACTGTTCAACTTCGACGCGGGGGACATGCCGGGCGGCGACAGAGGTCTGCTGAGTGATCCCCAGCGCCAGCAGGAGTTCCGTGACAACGTGCCCGTTGCGCTGGAGTTGGCTCGTAGCCTGGGATGCCCTCGCCTCAACGCGCTAGTGGGACTCGAGCTCGACGGCGTCGACACCGCCGAGCAGCTGGAGCTGGCGCGCGACAACGTCGGGTGGGCCGCCGATCAGGCCGCCGAACACGACGTCGACGTGATGATCGAGGCGGTCAACACGTTCGAGAACGGGCCCTACCTGCTGGCCACCACCAATGCAGCCGCTGAGTTCGTCGAAGGAGTGGGACGCGACAACGTCAAGCTCCAGTACGACGCCTACCACATGCAGCGGATGGAGGGGAACGTCGTCGCCACCCTGCGCGAGCGTATCGGCAGCATTGGACACATCCAGGTCGCGGACTCCCCCGACCGGGGAGAGCCGGGCTCCGGCGAGCTGAACTACCGCTACATCTTCGAAGCCCTCGAGAAGCTTCCGTACGACGGCTGGGTGGGGCTCGAGTACAAGCCGGCGACGGAAACCACCGAAGAGAGCCTGGCCTGGCTACCGCAGGACAAGCGCGGGGGAGACGTGCGAGTGGAGGACCTGAATCTCTAGCGACGGGAGGACCAAGTGGCCGGGGAGAAGATCGGTTTCGTTGGTCTCGGGATCATGGGCAAACCCATGGCCAAGAACCTCATCAAGGCGGGACACCAGCTCGTCGTTCACAACGACAGCGGCGCCGCCGATGAGCTGAAGGGCGAGGGTGCTGAGGGAGCGGACAGCCACAAGGCCGTGGCCGAGGAGTGCGACATCGTCATTACGTGTCTCCCGGCGTCAGCGGAGGTCGAAGAGGTTTACCGAGGGGACGAGGGACTCCTCGCCGGTGCCAGTGAGGGCGACCTGCTCATCGATATGAGCACGATCTCCCCCCTTGTGACCAAGGAGCTCGCCCGAGAAGCGAGCGAGGCTGGGGTCAGGACGCTGGACGCTCCGATCAGCGGGGGTGAGCCGGGCGCCATCGCCGGGGAGCTTTCGATCATGGTCGGTGGCGACGAGGAGGACTTCGAGCGGGCAAAGCCGCTTTTCGAGGCGATGGGCACTCCCGTGCACGTCGGCGAGGCAGGTTCCGGGCAGATCGTGAAGGCTTGCAACCAGATCATCGTCGGCATCGTCCTGGAGGGCGTGAGCGAGGCGCTGGTGCTGGGCTCGAAGGCAGGCGTCGACCCGGCCAAGATCATCGAGGCCGTGTCGGGCGGTCTAGCCGGCACCAAGGTCATGGACCAGAAGCGCGACAAGTTCCTGGAGCACGACTTCGAGCCCGGCTTCCGCGTCGAGCTGCACCACAAGGACCTCGGTATCGCGTTGGCCACGGCGAGAGAGGTCGGCGTGCCGTTGCCGGTCACGGCCCTTGTCGACCAGATGCTGCAGGAGCTCCAGGTCAAGGGCCGGGGGGAGCTCGACCACTCGGCCGTGCTAAGCGTGATCGAAGACGCAGCAGGGCACGAGATCGGCTCCGAGACCGAGGGACTCTCCTAAGGGCG
>JAIVIH010000255.1 GCA_020200615.1 Actinomycetota bacterium
CCACGCCCGCGAGCCAATTCACGTCCGTTCCCACCCAATTGGACCGCCTCCTTGTGTCTGGAGAGAGCCTATGCGCGTTTTGCGAGTGTGTCCTTACGAACTGACCGTCGACGGGCTGCAGTTCGTGATCTCACGCCCGACGGCGCACTGGTTCGTCCCGGCCCCGCCGTCGACCGGCTCACCCGGCTCGGCCACGATCCGGTCATTGCCTGGCCCCCCGGAGAAGGAGTCCCTGCCCTGGCCGCCGATCATGCTGTCGTCGCCGTCGCCACCGAACAGCTGGTCGTCGCCGGCTCCGCCGCTGATCTCGTCGTCACCCCCTCCACCGAGGATGATGTCGTTGCCCCCCAACCCGGCGATTCGGTCGCGGCCAGGGGAGCCACAGATCACGTCGTCACCGTCGGTGCCCAAGATGTCGCCGCTGCCCCTGATCGTGCACGATCCTCCGGAGGTGGTGGCCGAGGCCGTGTTGACCCCTGGACCCGGGTCGGGGGTGGCCGAGCTCACGGTGGCGGTGTTGGTGAAGGAGCTACCCGGCGGGGCGGCGTCGGACACCTGAACGGCGAAGGAGAACGACGCCGATCCCGGGCTGGCCAGCGTGGCGAGGGTGCAGGTGAAAGTGGCTCCCGTGCCGCACGAAAACCCTCCACCTGTGGGCGTGCCGATCAGGGTGACGTTGGCCGGAAGCTGATCGGTGACGGACACGCTCTGCGCCGCCTGGGGACCGTTGTTGGTCACGGTTACCGAGCAATTGATCACGTCGCCCGGCAGCACCGGACCCGGGTCGCAGACTTTGGCGATGGACAGGTCGGCGGCCGGACAGTTGGTGGAGATGTCGAGCGACCAGCCTCCGGAGATGGACCCGGCATCGCTGAACGTGCTGTCATCCATCACGTAGAGGCTCCACGTGCCGTTGGGGTTGGTCCCGTCGAACACGGACAGGGTCGTGCCGCGGGGCGCGGGCGGCGCCGGAGCGGGGAAGAAGTCGGTGATGGTCAGGAAGTTCGTGGGGCGGTAGCTCCCGCTGACGATCTGAGCGTTGTCGGGCAGGGTGGCGGCCGCTTCGTCGTCGAAGGTGAGGTTCACACCGGACAGATCGGGCCCGCCGCCGGCGTCGGACATGAGGAGAGCGCTTTGCCCCTGAGGGCCGGCGACCAGGACGTCGATGTCGTCGGGGAAGGTGTGGCTCAGCCCGTTGAGGGTGACGTTGACGTCGCTCACCGTGCATCCAGGGAGGCCGCCGACGGTGATCGTGGAGGGATAGGGGGTGGAGGTCCCGTTGCCGAACTGGAT
>JAIVIH010000044.1 GCA_020200615.1 Actinomycetota bacterium
CCCCTACCGCCGCCCGAGGCCGCCCGCGCCTTCGTCACCACCTCGGCCTGCGGCCTGTGTGGCAAGGCGTCCATCGACACCGTGCGGACCCGGTCGTCCTACGAGGTCGCGTCCGACCCCGTGACCGTTCCCGCCGCTGTGCTGGCCGCGCTGCCGGCTCGCCTCCGCCCGGCCCAGCGGCTCTTCGAGCGCACGGGTGGGCTCCACGCCGCCGGGCTATTCGACGCCGCCGGCGGCCTCGTCTGCCTGCGGGAGGACGTCGGCCGCCACAACGCCTTCGACAAGGTGATCGGCTGGGCCGCCCTGGCCGGACGCCTCCCGCTGCGGGGCTGCGTCATCCTGGCGTCGGGAAGGGCCAGCTTCGAGCTGACCCAGAAGGCCCTGATGGCCGGCATCCCCGTGCTGGCGGCCGTGTCGGCGCCTTCCAGCCTGGCCGCCGAGCTGGCCGAGGAGGCGGGCATGACCCTGGTGGGGTTCCTGCGGGGCGGCTCCATGAACGTGTACGCGGGAGCGGCGCGGGTGGTGTGAGCGGGCCTTCTAGCGGCCCTCTCGCAACGCTTCACGGGCCAGGCAGAGGCCGATGATGGACTTGGCGTCGACCAGCTGGCCCGAGGAGATGAGCCCGGGGACATCGTCCAGGGCCACCTCCTCGATGGTCATGTTCTGCTCCTCCACTCCCTGGGCCGAGGAGGCGCAGGCCTCGAGGTCGCGGGCCATGAAGACGAAGGCGTGCTCGTCGCAGAAGCCGGGCGTGTTGTAAAACTCGGCCAGGAGCTCCAAGCGGCCGGCCCGCATGCCCACCTCTTCCTCCAGCTCCCGCCGGGCGGTGAGCTCCACCGCCTCCCCGTCCACGTCGCGCTTGCCGGCGGGGATCTCCAGGATCTCCCTGTCGATGGCGGCCCGGTACTGACGGACGAGCAGCACGCTGCGGCCGCCGTCGATGACGGGCACTACGGAGACGGCGCCCGGGTGATGGACCACGTCACGCTCGAAGGTCTTGCCGTCGGGCCCTTCGAACGTGGCCTGGGCCACCTCGATCAGCGACCCCTTGAAGACGACGTGCTCCCCGAGCTTCCGGAACTTCACCTGGCCGGTTGGCCCGCTCCCTGCGGAAGGGGGGAAGGTTCGGCGTCGACAGGGAGCAGCCTCGGGTTGCGGGACTCGGCCCGGGCGAGGGCGGCGCCGACGAACGCTCGGAAAAGGGGGTGGGGCCGGTCGGGCCGGCTCTTGAACTCGGGGTGGGCCTGGGTGCCGACCCAGAAGGGGTGGTCGTCGAGCTCGACGAACTCGACCAGCCGGTCGTCGAACGACGTTCCCGCGGCATGCAGCCCGGAGTCCTCCATGCGGCGCCGGTAGCGGGAGTTGAACTCGTAGCGGTGGCGGTGGCGCTCGAACACGACGGGGGCGCTGTCGTACGCCTTGGAGACCTGGGATCCGGGGAGGAGACGGGCGGCGTAGACGCCGAGGCGCATGGTGCCGCCGTAGTTGACCACCTCGCGCTGGTCGTCCATCAGGTCGATCACCGGATGAGGGGTCTCGGGGTCGAACTCCGACGAGTTGGCCCCGGCCAGCCCGAGGACGTTGCGGGCGAACTCGATGACCATGGTCTGCAGGCCCAGGCACAGGCCGAGGCAGGGGACCTTGTGCTCCCGGGCGTAGCCGGCGGCGGCGATCTTGCCCTCGATGCCGCGAGGCCCGAAGCCGCCCGGGATCACGATCCCGTCGAGATGCCCGAGGGCGCCCTCGACGAGAAGGCCCTCCACGTCCTCGGCGTGCACCCATTCGATGTCGATGCACGCGCCCTGGTCGAAGCCGCCGTGGCGAAGGGCTTCGGCCACCGACAGGTAGGCGTCGGGAAGGATCACGTACTTGCCGATGATCCCGATGCGCACAGGGGTGGTGGCGGCCTCGACCCTGGCCACCAGCGCCCGCCACGACTCCAGGTGGGGCTCGTGCTCGGGGCCGTCGAAGCGCAGCAGCCGGCACACGTAGTCGTCGAGGCCCTCGTCGTGCAGCACCAGGGGGATCTCGTACAGGTGCTTGGCGTCCACGGCGCTGACCACCGCCTCCTCGGGCACGTCACACAGGAGGGAGATCTTGCGCTTGAGGGAGAGCGAGATGGGGCGGTCGCTGCGGCAGACGATGGCGTCGGGCTGGATCCCCCGGCTGCGGAGCTCGGTGACCGAATGCTGGGTGGGCTTGGTCTTCTGCTCGCCTGAGGGCCCCAGGAACGGAACCAGGGTCACGTGCACGTAGCAGACGTTGTCGCGGCCCACGTCCTTGCGGAACTGCCGGATGGCCTCCAGGAAGGGCAGGATCTCGATGTCGCCCACGGTGCCGCCCACCTCGGTGATCACCACGTCGACGTCCTCACCTCCGAGGCGCAGGATCCGCTCCTTGATCTCGTTGGTGATGTGGGGGATCACCTGCACGGTGTCGCCCAGGTAGTCGCCGCGCCGCTCCTTGGCGAGCACGCTGGAGTAGATGGACCCCGTGGTGGCGCTCGACTCGCGCTTGAGGTTCTCGTCGATGAAGCGCTCGTAGTGACCGAGGTCGAGGTCGGTCTCCCCGCCGTCCTCGGTCACGAACACCTCGCCGTGCTGGGACGGGTTCATGGTGCCCGGGTCGACGTTGATGTACGGATCCAGCTTCTGCATGGTGACCCGCAACCCCCGGCTTTTCAGCAGGCGGCCCAGCGACGAAGCGGTGAGACCCTTGCCGAGGGAGCTGGCCACGCCTCCCGTAACGAAGATGTGCTTGGCCACGGGTGACCAGCTTACCTGCGGCGCGGGGCACGCCGGAGGGATGGCTAGGGGAACAGCTCCAAGCCGCCGCGAGAGTCCTGCTTGAGGGCGATGTCGACCCCCAGGGCGGCGGCCACGACCAGGCTGCGCAGCGGCTCTTCGAGCGTTCGGTGGATCTGGACGACGTAGTTGTCGGCCGTGGTGAAGGCGGTCTTGGCCAGGCCCTCCCAGGTCTTGGTGATGCGGGCGATCTCGTTGCCCGACTCGTCCTGGACGCTGAAGTTCCACGCCCGCCAGTTCTCGCCGTTGATGGAGCCGATGCGCCTGTCGCCCACCTGGAGGCCGAAGCGGATCTTGCCCACCATGTTCTCCTGGACGATGGTGCCGATGTCCTTGCCGTTCCCGTCCTGGACGACCACGCGGGACTTGATGAGCTTCGCCGGCCGGGTGAGGGCGAGAACAGGCGTGCCGGCGGCGTCGACGATCTGGAGCTTGTGGGTCAGGAACTGGTCGACGCTGGTGACCAGGCGCAAAGCCTTCTTGGCTTTGCTCTGGCCCACCTGGCGTACGGCGCCGATCTGGGTGCCGTGCTGGTCGTAGATGGCGAACTGGTTGTTGAGCTCGATGAACTTGGCCTTCTGGTTGACGACCAGCACGGGCTCGGTGAAGAGGGTGCCACCGCCGGTCGTGGCGCCGGCGGTGACGCCGGCCTTGGCCACGTCCCGCTGAACCTTGTCCGTCCTCCGGTTCACCACGGGCACCTTGGACTCGCCCCCGGGCGGGTCGGTGCCCTGGCGGCCGTGAGAGGAGACGTGCTCGGTCCACTCCGCCCCGCTGTGGAAACGGAGCTCGTGGCGGCCGAAGGGGTCGGGATACCAGTCGGGGCTACGCCTGCCGCTGTCAGTCATGACTCGACGGTACCGTCAGACGTCGTCGTTCGTGCGGTCCGACAGGAGCATGGCCGCCTTCTCGACGGCCCTGCGGGCCCGGGTGAAGCGGCGCTCCTCGGCCATGAGCCGGTCCCGTTCGTCGGGCGACCCGGCCGCCTCCCGCAACCGGTCGAGGGAGAGGTCGGCCAGCTCCTCGGCCATCCCTTCCAGCCGCGCTCGCAGGTCCTCGACCCCTCCGCTCACGCCGTTAGCCTAGGGAGGATGCCGCAGCCGCCGGAACTGGCCCTCACGGGCTACGTGGAGGCGGAGCGGGAGCGGATCGTGGCCACCCTGCTGGATTGGCTGCGGATCCCGTCGATCTCGGCTCACCCAGACCACGCTGGGGACGTGCGGCGCTCGGCCGAGTGGACGGCTGACCTCTTTCGGGCCGCCGGGCTGGAGAACGTCGAGGTGGTGGAGACCGGCGGCGGCGCGCCCTCCGTCTACGGCGACCACCTCCACGCCGGCCCCGACGCGCCCACGGCGCTCGTATACGGCCACCACGACGTACAGCCCGTCGACCCCCTCGACGAGTGGACGTCTCCCCCATTCGAGCCCGTGGTGGTGGACGGTGAGTGCCGCGGCCGCGGGGCGGTGGACGACAAGGGCCAGGTGCTCTACCAGGTGGAAGCCGTCCGGGGTCTGCTGGGGGCGGAGGGCGGGATCCTCGTCAACCTGAAGTTCCTGGTCGAGGGGGAGGAGGAAGTGGGCAGCCCCCACTTCGAGGACTTGCTGGTGCGGGAACGGGACCGGCTGGCATGCGACGTGGTCGTCGTCTCCGACACCGACATGTGGTCGGCCGACGTCCCGTCCACCTGCGTGGCCATGCGGGGACTGGTGGCCTTCGACGTGCGGGTGAGGACGGCCATCGCCGACCTCCACTCGGGGCTGTTCGGCGGAGCCGTGCCCAACCCCGCCCACCTGATCGCCCGCCTGGTGGCCGCCTTGCACGACGGTGACGGCCGGGTGGCCATTCCCGGCTTCTACGACGACGTCCGCCCGCTGACCCCGGCCGAGGAGGAGTCGCTGGCCACCATCCCCGTCGACGAGTCCGCCTGGCAGCGCATGGCGGGCGTGGGGCGGCTGGAGGGAGAGGCGGGCCGGACGCTGCTCGAGCGCATCTGGACCCGGCCCACGTGCGAGGTGGTGGGGATCGGCGTGGGGTACACGGGCGCCGGGGTCAAGACCATCGTCCCTGCTCAGGGGGGTTTCAAGGTCACGTTCCGGCTGGTCCCCGACCAGCGGCCCGGCCTGGTGGCGGCCACCTTCGAGGCGTGGCTTCGAGCCCGGGTGCCCGAGGGAGTGGACGTGGAGGTCACGCCCCTGGGCGGCGTGGCTCCCGCGCTCACGCCCGTCGACCACCCGGCCATGGGCGCCCTGTGCCGGGCCATCGAGCGGGTGTGGGGCAAGGCGCCCCTGTTCACACGCATGGGCGGCAG
>JAIVIH010000045.1 GCA_020200615.1 Actinomycetota bacterium
CCTCGTAACTTCTCTTGCTACGAGAGTTCTCCTGCTCACATCATGCCAAAAGATGTGCCTGGGCAGGGATCCTCTCGATGCGTGAGGTGGAGGTCGCGGAGCGTTGGGCCCGGCTCGCCCGCCGTCACCACCTGGCTCCCGGGCACCGGGCGCCGGACGTGACGGAGGCGGCGAGGGGGATGGTCTGCCTGCACGGGACCGATCCGGGGACGGTCTACCTGTCAGCCTGGGCGCGCCTCGAGGGCATGACCGTGGGCGACATGGACCTTGCCCTCTACGTCGACCGCTCGCTGGTCAAGCACCTGGCCATGCGTCGCACGTTGTTCGTCTTCCCCCGGGAGACTCTGGCCTGGGCCCAGGCCGGCGCCAGCAACCGGGTGGCCGACACCGAGCGGCGCAGGCTCATCCGTGACGTGGAGAAGGCCGGCCTGCACGCCGACGGCGCCAGCTGGCTGTCGGAGGCTTCGGAGCAGGTGCTGGTCGTGCTGGCCGACGGACGGGAGGCCACCTCCACGCAGCTGAGGGCGGAGATCCCCTTGCTGGCCGGCTCGATCTCCTACGGAGAGGGGAGGTCCTGGGGTGGCGAGTTTCCCATCGGTCCCCGGGTGCTGACCACCCTGTCGGCCGCGGGGCGGATCGTGCGGGCGTCGAACGACGGCGCCTGGACGACCTCCCGGCCCCGGTGGGCCTCGATGGAGTCGTGGCTGGGGGAGGAGCTCGCCCCGTGCGGGGAAGCGGAGGGCGTGGCCGGGCTGGTCGGGGCGTGGCTGGGGCGATTCGGCCCCGGCACCGCAGTCGACATCAAATGGTGGCTCGGCTCGACGGTGGCGGCCGTGCGCGGGGCTCTGGCCGACCTCAAGGCCGTCGAGGTCGGCCTCAACGGCAAGACCGGCTATCTCCTGCCTGACGACCTCGAGCCGACCGAGCCCGTCGAACCGTGGGCTGCCCTTCTGCCCCCGTTGGACCCCACCACCATGGGCTGGTTCGAGCGCGACTGGTACCTCGGTCCGTACAAAGCCCAGCTGGTCGACACCAGCGGCAACGCCGGCCCGACGGCCTGGTGGGACGGGCGGATCGTGGGGGGCTGGCGCCAGCGCCAGAATGGCGAGGTCGAGCTGCAACTGCTGGAGGACGCCGGCTCCGAGGCACGGGCCGCCCTCGAGCGCGAGGCCTTCCGCTTGACGGAGTGGTTCGGTGGGACCCGGGTGCTGCCCCGGTTCCCCTCGCCCCTGTCGAAGGTTCTCGCCGAACCGTCTGTATAGCGTTATGGTATGCTGAACGCATGGCACAGCTGGTGACAAGGGTCGACGACCGGCTGCTGGCCGAGGTCGACGACTTGGTGTCGGCGGGCGTGGTGCGCTCGAGATCGGAGGCGGTGCGGCTGGGGCTTGCGGTGATCCTGGAGCAGCACCGACGCGGTCGGATCGGCTCGGCCATGGCCGACGCATACCGCCGGCGCCCCCAGACCGACTCGGAGGTGGGCTGGGCCGACGCCGCCACCGAGGCCATGATCAACCGCGAGCCCTGGTGATCCCACCGCGGCAGGGTGAGATCTGGTGGGCGGAGGCCGAGGACAAGCGGAGGCCGGTGCTGGTCGTTAGCCGGAGCGAGGTCGTGCCCGTCCTCACCTGGATCATCGTGGCCCCGGTCACCCGGACGATCCGGGGGATAGACACCGAGGTCCGCTTGGGTGGCGCCGAGGGCCTACCAGCGGAGTGCTGCGCCTCGTTCGACAATCTCCAGCCCATCCGGAGGTCGTACCTGACGGATCGCGTGGGCTTCCTCGATCCTGTTCGCAGGCCCGATCTGTGCCGGGCCCTGGTCGCCCTCGCCGACTGCTGAGGTTTGCCGGCGGGAACCCCGGCGACCCTGGGCTGTTGCTGAGGTCTGGATGAAAAGATTGGCGCCCTCGGTAGGATTCGAACCTACGCACCCGCCTCCGGAGGGCGGTGCTCTATCCCCTGAGCTACGAGGGCTCCTAGCCGTCATCGTATCTCCCGGACGGCGCCACCCGGCTGCCGGATAGCATCACGGGCGATGCCCAAGGTGCTGGTGATCGATGACGATCCCGTGATCCTGGAGCTCCTGCGGGTGAACTTCGAGATCGAGGGATTCGACGTGGTGAGCGCGGGCGACGGGCGCGAGGGCCTCGAGAAGGCCCTCTCAGAGCAGCCCGACGTCATCCTCTCCGACATCATGATGCCGCGCCTCGACGGCCTGCAGCTCCTGTCCCAGCTCAAGCGGGGTCCCCGTACGCGGAACTTTCCCGTGATCCTCCTGTCGGCCAAGGCCCAGAACGCCGAGGTCCAGCAGGGCCTCGACCTGGGGGCCGACGACTACGTCACCAAGCCCTTCGATCCGCTCGAGCTGATCGACCGGGTCAACGCCGTGCTGGCCAAGGCCCGCCGGTAAGCGCCCGGAGGCCTCGTGGTTCAGCAGGTTCTCGAGGAGGCGCTCCGTCACGCCCTGATCGGCCTGGGCGTGGAGCCGGTGCCGGCCGTGATCCCGATCCAGCCGTCCGATCACCCCGACCACGGTCACTGGTCGTCCAGCGTGGCTCTGGCCTCGGCCCGCGCCGCCGACCGCAAGCCCCGGCAGCTGGCGGAGTCGCTGCGAGACGCCGTCGCCGCTAACCCGCCGGCCTACGTCACCAAGGTGGAGGTCGCCGGTCCCGGCTTCCTCAACTTCTGGCTCGACGAGGGATGGCTGCACGATGCCCTCCGGAGGGTCCTCGGCGAGGGGGTCGAGGGCTATGGCAGCCACGCCCTGGGCGTGGGTACCAGGGTGAACGTCGAGTTCGTCAGCGCCAACCCCACCGGGCCCCTCCATGTGGGCGCCGGTCGCTGGGCCGTGTACGGGGACGCCCTCTGCCGGATCATGGAGCGCTGCGGCTACGAGGTCCACCGGGAGTACTACTTCAACGACCGTGGCACGCAGATGACGCTGTTCGGGCAGTCGATCGCGGCCGCCCGGGCCGGAATCGACCCGCCCGAGGGTGGCTACCGGGGCGGGTACATCGCCGAGTGGGCCCGTGACCTGCCCGAGGACGGCGACCCGCTGGAGTGGGGCTACGCCCGGGCCCGTGAGGACATCGCCTCGACGCTGGCGGCCCTGGGGGTCCGGTTCGACTCGTGGTTCAGCGAGCGCTCGATGGTCGGGTCGGGGGCCATCGACGCCGCCCTGGAGGACCTCCGCTCACGGGAGATGGTCTACGAGGCCGACCGGGCCACGTGGCTGCGGACCACCGACTTCGGCCTGGGCAAGGACGAGGTCCTCATCAAGTCCGACGGGCAGCCGACCTACTACCTCACCGATCTCGCCTACCACCGTGACAAGTTCGAGCGGGGTTTCGACCGGTTGATCGACATCTGGGGGTCCGACCATCACGGCCACGTCGCCCGCCTCAAGGCCGGCGTCCAGGCCCTGGGTCACGACTCGGACGAGGTCGAGATCCTCCTGGGCCAGCTGGTCACCGTCCAGCGGGGCGGCGAGGCGGTGCGGATGGGGAAGCGCAGCGGCACGTTCGTCGAGCTGGCCGATGTGCTGGAGGAGGTGGGGCCCGACGTCTCGCGCCTCACGTTCCTGCTCCAGTCCATCTCCACCCGCCAGACGTTCGACCTGGACTCCGTGGTCAGCCGGTCCATGGACAACCCGGTCTTCTACGTGCAGTACGCCCACGCCCGGATCGCGTCCATCAGCCGGGTCGCCGCCGAGCAAGGGGTCCGACTGCGCCCGCTGGACGACGTCGACTTAGGCCTTCTGCTCCACGAGCGGGAGCTGGACATCCTGCGGAGCCTGGCCTCGCTGCCGGAGGTGGTGCTGGAGGCCTGCGCCAGCCGGGCGCCCCACAAGGTGGCGACGTGGGTCCGGGAACTGGCCGGACGCTTCCACGGCTTCTACCACGACTGCCGGGTCCTGGGCGAGGGCGTCGACCCCGAGCTGACCCAGGCGCGCCTGTGGCTGGTGGAGGCGGCTCGGGTCGGCCTCGCCGTGGGGCTCGGTCTCCTGGGCGTGTCCGCTCCCGAGTCCATGTGAGCCCGGGCGTGCCTGCCCGGAGCGGCGGAGCCGCGGGCGTCGGCCTTCACCTCCTCCCCGACACCGCCACGGTGGACGCTGACGGCCGGCTCTCGGTGGGCGGCGTCGACCTGCTGGCCCTGGCCGGTGAGGTGGGGACGCCCGTGTTCGTCTACGACGAGGCCCACCTCCGGACCCGGTGCCGTGAGGCGGTCGGCGCCTTCGGCGAGGGCGTCGCCTACGCCAGCAAGGCCTTCCTGTGCCGGGCCATGGCCCGGCTGGTCCACGAGGAGGGGATGCACGTCGACGTGGCCACTGGAGGGGAGATGCACGTGGCCCTGGCCGCCGGCGTTCCCCCCACCCACCTGGTCCTGCACGGCAACAACAAGTCGCTGGACGAGCTGAGGCGCGCCCACGACCTGGGCGTTCGCGTGGTGGTCGACTCCTTCGACGAGTTCGAGCGCCTCGAGCGCCTGTTCGCCGAGGACGGCCGGCCCACCCGGGTCCTGGTGCGGGTGACGCCGGGGGTCGAGGCCCACACCCACGAGTACGTCATGACCGGTCAGGTCGACTCCAAGTTCGGCTTCGGCCTGAACTCGGGCGACGCGGCAGAGGCCGTCGACCGGGCCCGCCGGACACCGGCGACCGACCTGGTGGGGGTCCACGCCCACATCGGGAGCCAGATCTTCCTGGTGCGGTCCTTCGAGAAGGCGGTTGAGGTCCTGGCCGGCTTCGTCAGTTCGCTCGACGTGGCCGAGCTGTGCCTGGGTGGGGGGCTGGGGGTGCCCTACGTGGAGGGCGAGGAGGCCCCGTCCATCACCGAGTGGGCGGCAACCGTTCAGGAGGCGTGTCGAGCGGCCGGGATCCGTTCCCGGATCACGGCCGAGCCCGGCCGGGCCATCGCCGCGGGAGCCGGGCTCACCCTGTACCGGGTCGGCACCATCAAGGAGATCCCGGGCGTGCGCACCTACGTCGCCGTCGACGGGGGCATGAGCGACAACCCCCGGCCCGTGCTCTACGGGAGCGGCTACGAGGCCTTCTTGCCCCGGGCCACGACCGCGGCCCGGCCCCGGCTGGTGACGGTGGTGGGCAAGCA
>JAIVIH010000046.1 GCA_020200615.1 Actinomycetota bacterium
GGCCAGGTCGGAGGCGTGGACGCCCCGCTCGTGGGGCGGCACAGGGGCCCCGATCTCCCGGCGTAGGTCGTCGGCCGCTCCCAGCAAACGGGCCCCCGCGCCCGGGTCGCCGCCGGCCGCCGCCGTGGCCGCGACCCCTTCCAGCCACTCCGCCGTCCAGGCGTCTCGGCCCAGGAGGCCGGCTTCCTTGTGGGCGTTGGCGTAGTGCTCGGCCGCCAGCGACAGGGACCCAGTGGCGCGTGCGAGTCGGCCCTGGTGCAGCAGGACGTGGGCGAGGGCCGGATGGTCGCGCCCCTCAGCAGCCACGGCCTCGGCCTCGTCCAAGGCGGCCTGCGCCTGGCCGAGGTCACCGGCCAATAGGGCCAGGTCGGCCAGGTTGCAAAGTGCGCCGGGGAGGGCGGCCCGGTCCCCCAGCTCCTGGCGCAGAGCGAGGCTCCGTTCGAGGTGAGCGCGGGCGGCTGTGAGATGGGCCTGCTCCATTGCGAGGTGCCCGAGGGTGGCGAGGGAGTCGGCCTGGCCGGCGCGATCGCCCAGCTCCGTCCGGAGGTCGAGGCTCTGGCCGTGCCGCGTTCCGGCCGCGGCGTAGTCGCCCCGCTGAAAGGCCAGGTCACCGAGGTGGCCGAGGAGGAGGGCGATCCCGTGCTTGTCGCCCAGCGCCCGGCGGACGGTCAAGGCGTCGTCGTAGTAGGCCTGGGCCGTGGGGAAGTCGCCCCCGGCATGGGCCACCCACCCCAGATTGGCCAGTGCGGCTGCGACGAGGGAGGGCTCTCCCAGCTCGCGTCCTATCGCCAGGCTCTGCTCGTAAAGACTCTTGGCCGCGGCGTGGTCATGCTCCAGGGCGGCCACGTTGCCCAATCCGTGCAGGGCCATGGCCGCGCCCAGGCGGTCCTCGAGGCGGCGGCGGAGGGCCAGGCTCTCCTCGTAGCGCGAACGGGCGGCGGGGTAGTCCCCCTGGTGCTGGGCCAACACTCCGGCGGCGTTCTGGGCCCGGGCCCGGAGCAGAGAGGGAGCGCCGGCGGCCACGTCCAGCACATTCCGAAGCTGGCGCCGACCCTCCTCGAAGTGGCCGCGCATCTCCCAGAAGCGGCCGAGCGACGCCGCCAGGCGCAGGGCCTCCAGGCTGGTGCGATCGGCCGCTAGAGCGGAGCGGAAGTTGGGATGGTCGAGCTCGAGGCGATCGAGCCAGACCGCCTGGTCGGGCCCGTCCAGGCGGGCCTCTGCCTCCTGGGCCCACTCGGCGGCCCACGTCTGGAGCCGGCTCCGGGCCGTCCCGGCTTCTCCGGACAGTTCGAGCTTCTCGGTTGCGTAGGAGCGGATCGTCTCGAGGAGGCGGAAGCGGGCGGGAGCGCCCGGCGTGGCATGGGCCAGGACCAGCGACCGGCGGACGAGGGCGGTCAACAGGTCGATGACCTCGGGCCCGGCGATCCCGTCTCCGCTCCCGACCCGCTCGGCGGCGTCGAGGCTGAACGTCCCGGCGAAGACGGCGAGTCGTTGGAGGAGCCGCTGCTCGGATTCGGGCAGGGACTGGTACGTCCAGTCGATGGCGGCCCGAAGGGTCTGATGGCGGGAGGGCGCCGTTCGTTCCCCTCCGGTCAGGAGTCGGAAGCGGTCATCGAGGCGGCTGGCGATCTCGGGAAGGGACAGGACCGTCGTGCGGGCCGAGGCCAGCTCGACGGCCAGCGGGATCCCGTCGAGGCGGCGGCAGATGGCGGCCAGCGTCTCTTCGTCGGACGGTTCGGGCGACCAGGTGGGCTGGAGGCCCCGGGCCCGCTCCACGAACAGCCGGGACGCCTCCTCGACGGTCAACGGGGGAACCCGCCAGACCGTCTCCCCGGGAACACCGAGCGCCTCGCGGCTCGTGGCCAGGACCGTGAGGCCGGGGCTGGCGGCCAGCAGGGCGGCGACCAGGTCGGCGGCGTCGGCCACGACGTGCTCGCAGTTGTCGAGGACGAGGAGGAGATTCCGGTGCGCCAACGACCTGCACAAGGTGTTGATAGGGGAGAGGCCGCCCTCCTCGGCCAGGCCCAGCGTTCGGAGCAGGTCGCCGGGAATGGCTTCCGGATCGTCGGTGTCGGCGGCCAGGGCCAGGAAGACCGCACCGTCGGGAAAGCCGGACGCGAGGCCCCTCGCCGCTTCCAGGGCGAGGCGAGTCTTCCCGATGCCCCCGGTGCCGGCCAGGGTCACCAACCGGTGCGTGCGGACGAGTTCCGAAACCTCCGCCACTGCATCCTGGCGTCCGACGAAGCTGGAGAGGGTGGCCGGCACCCCGCTTCCGGCGGCGACCAGGATCTCCCGCTGACCCGGGGCCGCGATGGCGGACGGGCCGGGCGATTCATCGGCCAGGAGCGCCAGATAGGCCGACTCGGTGGCGGGGGAGGGCGAGATGCCCAGCGCCTCGGCCAGCAGCTGCCGGCAGCGCTCGTAGGCACGCAGGGCGGCGCTGCGGTTTCCCTCCGCCGCCCGGCCGGCCATGACCCGGACGTAGGCCGTCTCCCGCAGGGGGTCGAGACCCACGGCCTCTTCCGCAGCCGCCACTGCGTCGGACGCCGCGCCATCGGCGAGGCAGGCATCGGACAGTGCTTCGAGGGCGGCCAGCCTGAGATCGCGGAGCTCCGCTTGCCGGCGCTCGACCCAGGTTCCGGACCCGCCGGGAAGGAAGTCCCGCCCGGCGATGGCGGAAGCGCCCTTGGCGCAACGCCGGGCCTCCTTGGCGTCTCCGGCGAGCAGGGCGGCCTGGGCCGACTGCAACGCCCCTTCGGCCTGCTCGATGTCGACGACCGTGCCCGCCGGCAGCCGGATCTGGTAGCACCCGAAGGCCGAGCTCAGAGCCTCCCCTCCGTCGAGGCCGGCGGCGCCGACCCAGGTGCGGAGGCGGGACACGACGACCCGCACGGACGTTTCCCAGGATCGGGGGAGGGCTTCCCCCCAGAGGGCGTCGGCCAGCTCGTCCCTGGGCACGGGTCGCGCCCGTTCGGAGACCAGGTAGGCGAAGGCGACTCTCCCCAGACGCCCCAGGTTTCCGGCCTCGACCCTGGTTTCCCCGAGCTCCAGGCCCACCTCGCCCGCCAGCGTGACGCGGAGGCCCATCACCACCAGGCTACTTGCGCCTCATCGGCCAGGCCGGCGGGATACTGCAGGATCAGCGCTGGCACCCGTCGCTCAGCGACGGTGCCCCCGGTTCAGGGCGTCTGGGGGACGGGCAGGATCCACTCGGGCAGGAGACCAGGCGGAATCAGCCAAGGCGGGATGAGGCCGGGAGGAAGCAGGCTCTTCTGCTGCTTGGGCGTCTGCTGTGTGGGCGTAGGCGGCTTCAGGAACCACTGGGTGTTGTCGCCTCCGGCCATTACCGGGTGCTGGGGACCGTACTCGCCGTTGACGCTGAGCTGGGGCGCAGCCGCCGCCGCCACAGCGAAGGCCTCCTGGATGGACACGGCGCCGTTGCGGTCGGCATCGCCGTGCTTGTTCAGGAAGGCCCCGGCGAGCAGTCCGGTGTAGATGGACCGCTGGGTGTCGCCCCGCTCGTAGCCCTTCTCGTCCTCCTCGGAGGCGGCGGTGAACAGGCGGTTGGGGCTGCTGACGCCGTCGTCGAAACCGGCCGCCTCGCAGTTCGAGACGTTTATCCAGGCGTGCCCCTCGATGGCCCGCATGCGGTCCCCGAACTCGCCGTCGGAGATGAACTCGTTGTCCACCGACCACAGGTACTCGTCCCACTGTTCCTCGTCGCCGTCGTCGTAATCGCTCTCGATCTGCTTGGTGTGGCCGGAATAGTGGACGACGGAGAACGACGTGGGGGAACTCTTGTCGGCCAGCCAGTCCATCCCTTCGCGGATGGCTCCGGCGGTGGCGTCACCGTCGATCAGGACCCGCATGTGGTCTTGGGGCCATCCGGCGCCAACCAGAACGTCCCGCATGTCGCGGGCGTCGTTGGCGCTGCCGGGTGTGGTGACCGTAGGCGGCTGGTAGTCGCTCACGCCGATGAGCAGAGCCCACCGCTCGGCGGTGGGTGCCGGAGCCGCGCCGGCCACGGCTGTGAGAAGCAGCGATGCGGCCGATGTGCACATTGCCGCGGCCACGATCTTGATCGAACGCCTCATTGCGTCGGTCCTCCCGTCGATGCCTGAGCACAGAGGACCTACCCACGGCAATGGGGCCTGTAACGCGAGGAAGGGATGGGGCCGAAGCCCCATCCCTTCCTATAGAACCGCTATTTGCTGCTGGAGCTAGCCGATCGAGCTGGCCTCAGGGCGCTTGCGAACGATCCGGCGGAGCACCAGGGCCGAGCCCAGGAGCACCAGGGCCATGGGAACGAAAGGCAGGTCGCCACCGGTCACGGCCAGCCGGGCGGTCGGGGCCACGGGGCCGGGACCGGTCGGGGGGATCGTGGCGGGGGGAGCGACGCTGCAGCCCGGGGGCACGTAGGCCTCGGCGTGCGAAACGGCGATGACCTGGTTGAGGATCGGCACCCTGATGACCAGGGCGTCGATGGCGATGCCGTTGTTCAGCGGGGTGACCACACCGGTCTCGATGCTGATGATCGCGCTCAGCGCGGCGTCCGGGCCCAGCAGAGGCAGAAGGAGCTCCAGGAGCGGCGTCACCAGCGGGTCGAGGATGCCGCCCACCAGGCCGCCGAGGCCGAGGACCTGGTAGCCCGTCTCGTAGACCGGCTGGTTGTTGACGCACTTGGCCACTGCCTCAGCGGTGACGGCATCGGCGCCGAGCAACCCTCCGGCCAGGTCGGAAATCTGAGCCAGGAGGCCCCGGATGGCAACGGTATTGGGGTCACCGCCCGGGTCGTTGAACACCAGTGCGGCACCCGTGGTCTTGGCCAGGCCCTGGGCGTTCACACCGGTGAGCGTGGTCGGGTCGCTGACGTTGGGGATGGCCTCGACACTCCCGAGAATCGAAGGGATGTCGTCAGCCTGATGGGCATGGGCGTCGGCCCCGGCTACTCCCGCCAAGGCCAGGCCTCCCAGCGGAACGGTGAGCAGGGTCTCAGGGATGACCGTGTCGGCCGGGCTCGGAGGCTGGACCACGGGGCCCGCCTCGATCAGTGGTCCGAGCGGGATCAAACCCGTGGCCAGGGCGGCGTACGC
>JAIVIH010000299.1 GCA_020200615.1 Actinomycetota bacterium
CCGCCATTCCGTGGACGTAGGCCGCCGCCCCTGCCGCCTCCAGGGGTTCGAGGCCCTGGGCGAGGAAGGCGCCGATCACGCCCGAGAGGACGTCGCCCGTTCCCGCCGTCGCCAGGCGGGCGTCGCCGGCAGTGCTGATGAGGGCCCGGCCACCGGGCTCGGCCACGATGGTCGTGGAGCCCTTGAGCAGGACGGTCGCTCCCGTGCGGCGAGCCAGGTCGCGGGTGGCCTCCAGGCGGTCCGGTCCCGGCTTGCTGCCCACCATCCGGGAGAACTCGCCGTCGTGAGGGGTGAGGACCGTGCCCTTGTCCCGGCCGCTCAGCACGGCTCGGGCGTCGTCGACCGACCCCAGAGCAAACAGCCCGTCGGCATCCACGAGGGTGGGCACGGGGGCCTCGGCCACCAACCGGCGGACGGCCTCCCCGGTGCCTTCTCCCCGGGCCAGGCCGGGACCGACGACGAGAGCCTTCATCCGGTCGAGCTCCTCCAGCACGGTTGCGTCCCATCCGGTAGCGGGGACCGTGCGCCCCACCACCTCCAGGGAGTCGGGCGCCGGGGGCACTCCAGGAATGCCGAGCCGCACCGTGCTGCCTCCGCTGCGCAGGGCGGCCCGGGCGCAGAGGTTGGCCGCCCCTGTCATCCCCCCGGAGCCGGCCAGCACCCACAGTCCCGCCTTCCACTTGTGCGACTCGGCCCCCGGAGACGGGAGCCAAGCCTGCACGTCCTCCTCCTCGACGACCCAGGCCGTCGCCCCCGACGTGTCCAGGCCGATGTCGGCCACGGTTACCTCGCCCGCCAGGTCGGCGCCGGGCTGGAACACCAGGCCGGGCTTGTAGGCCGCGAAGGTGACCGTGCGGGCGGCCCGCGCCGGTTGGCCCCCCGTCTCGCCCGTGAGCCCGTTCACTCCCGACGGGATGTCGACGGCCAGAACCGGGCTGCCCGCCGGGTCGGGAGCGTCGTACTCGCCGTAGAAGCCGGTGCCGTACGCGGCGTCGATCACGAGATCCACGGGCGCCAGTCGCGGTGGCCGGTCGGCGGCCTCGATGACCTCGACGCGGACCCCGCGACGGGCAAGCCGGACCGCAGCCGCCCGGCCGTCGGCTCCGTTGTTGCCCTTTCCCGCGATCACCACCGCTCGCCGCCCGTACCCCCCACCCAGGAGTTGGAGCGCGGCCCGGGCGACAGCCGCCCCCGCCCGCTCGACCAGGACGGCGACCGGCTCCGGCGAAGCCCGGTCGATCGCCTTCATCTCCTCGGGGGTGACGACGGGTCGCATGGCGCTAGAGGGCCACGGCGACGGCCTGAGCCAGGGCCTGGGTGTGGGTGAGCGAGAGCTGCCACTCCTCGACGCCGAGTCGCCGGGACAGGGCCTCGGCTTGGCGCCGTAGGACGAGGGTGGGCGCGCCCGATGGGAGGGAGACGACCTCGACGTCGTGGAAGGCGAAAGCCCCCAAGCCCACGCCCAGGGCCTTCATCACCGCCTCCTTGGCCGCGAACCGGGCGGCGAGACGGGGAGCGGGGTCGCGCCAGCGCTTCCCGTAGGCCAGCTCCAGGGGGGTGAACAGGCGTCCGGCGATACGTGGCTGCCGTTCCAGCAGGCCGCGGAACCGCTCGACCTCCACTGCGTCGATGCCGATACCACGCATCCGATCAGGCTAACTGCGCTCCGTCGCCTCACCCAACGAGCGGACCACGGCCGCGCACAGGATGGTGCACGCCTCCTCGGCGGCCTCTGCCGTGGGGGCTTCCACCATGACCCGGACCACGGCCTCGGTCCCGCTCGGGCGGATGAGCACCCGTCCCCCCCGCCCCAGGCGGTCCTGGACGGCCCGCACTTCGGCCCACAGGGGCTCGGCCCCGTCCAGGCCGCGACGGGCGACCCGCACGTTCCGGAGGACCTGCGGCCGCCGGGTCATCACCGAGGCCAGGTCGGCCAGCGAGCGACCCGAGCGGCGCACGACGTCCAGCACCTGGAGGCCGGTGAGGATGCCGTCACCGGTGGTGGCCAGGTCCCGGAAGATGATGTGACCGGACTGCTCCCCCCCCAGGGACCAGCCGCCCTTCTCGAGCGCCTCGAGCACGTAGCGGTCGCCGACCGCCGTCTCGGCGATCTCGATGCCGTGGCGCTCCATGGCCTCCCGGAACCCGAGGTTGGCCATGACCGTCACCACGACGGTGCCCCCCCGCAGGGCTCCCCGCTGCTGGGCGTCGACCGCGCACAGGGCCAGGAGCTGGTCGCCGTCGACCAACCGGCCGGCGTGATCGACGGCCAGCACGCGGTCGGCGTCACCGTCGAAAGCCAGTCCCAGGTCGGCGCCCGACTCCATCACCGCCCGTTGAAGGTCCTGGGGATAGGTCGACCCCGACGACTGGTTGATGTTCAGGCCGTCGGGCTCGGCGTGGAGCACCTCGATCTGAGCGCCCAGCCGCCGGAAGACGTCGGGAGCGATACCAGAGGCCGCGCCGTTGGCGCAGTCGAGCACCACTCCTAACCCACCGAAGTCTCCCGGCTCCACCGTGGCCAGCAGGGACTGGACGTAAGGCTCGGCGTCGGACCTGACGGCCACCCGTCCCACGCCGGGACCGGTCGGAACCGGCCGCGACCCCCGTCCCACCAGCAGGTCGTCGAGCTCGGATTCGAGCCGATCCTCGATCTCGTCCGTGAGCTTCCGCCCCCCGGCGGCGAAGAACTTCACCCCGTTGTCGGAGTAGGAGTTGTGGGAAGCCGAGATCACCGCCCCTGGACGGTTCTCGGCCACCGAGAACCAGGCCACTCCCGGAGTGGGCAGCACGCCCAGGTCGACGACGTCCGCGCCCTCGGCCGTGAGGCCCGCGGTCAGGGCCGCCTGGAGCAGGGGCCCGGAGATGCGCGTGTCCCGCCCGACGAAGAACGTGCCCCCTTCGAGAACCCGGGCCGCAGCTCGTCCCAGGGCCAGGGTCAACTCGGGTGTCAGCTCGGCATTGGCGACGCCGCGGACACCGTCGGTTCCGAACCGAAGGGACAGGGCTGCCCGCTAGCGCTTCGAGTACTGCGGGGCCTTGCGCGCCTTCTTCAGCCCGTACTTCTTGCTTTCCTTCTCGCGGGCGTCGCGCGTGAGGAAGCCGTTCTTCTTGAGCAACGCCCTCAGCTCACCGTCGAGGTCGACCAGCCCGCGGGCGATCCCCAGGCGCAGAGCACCGGCCTGGCCCGACACTCCGCCGCCGTCGATGGTGGCGTCGATGTCGTACGTCTCCGCCAGGGACGTGATCCGCAGGGGCTCGGTGACGATCATGCGGTGGGTCTCCGTCGGGAAGTAGGCCTGGATCGGCCGCTTGTTAACGGTGATGTTCCCCGAGCCGGGGCGCAGCCGGACGCGGGCGACTGCCTGCTTCCGGCGTCCCGTGGATTGGATCAAAGGCTTGGGCATCGTCGCCTCTCCTTAGAAGGCCGCTGATTGTCGCGTCGGCCGCTTCGCGGCCGGGCGGCTGATCAGAACTCTGGTTCCCGGACAAGAAGGGTTCAGCCGCCAAGAGAGGCTCATTCAGCGGCCTTCATCCCGCGCCCGAGCCCCGGTCAGCACCAGCGGTTGGGGCAGCTGGGCTTCGTGGGGATGGGCCGGGCCGGCATAGATCTTGAGCTTCTTGAGCTGGCGGCGGCCGAGGGGGCCGCGGGGGAGCATGCCCCGAACGGCCCGGCGAATCGCCTCCTGGGGCTGATTGGCGAGAATCTCCACGTAGCCACGACGCTTGAGTCCCCCGGGGTAGCCGGAGTGCCGGATGGCTTCCTTCTTCTCGTCCTTGCCCGCAGTCAGCACGATCTTGGCCGCGTTGACCACGATCACGTGGTCACCGGTATCGAGGTGGGGAGCGAACATGGGCTTGTGCTTCCCCCGCAGGACCCGTGCCACCTCGGTGGCGAGGCGGCCGAGGACCAGGCCATCGGCGTCCACGACATGCCAGGCGCGCTGGATGTCGGAAGGTTTTGGGGAGTAAGTACGCACGAGCGCTCCTCTGTCAGCGGCATGCCGACGGAGGCAGTCTACCGTGGCTCTCGAAGCCGGCAAAACGACGACTGGACTCCATGATCACCGTCGACGACATCCGCCAGGCGAGCGAGCGGGTGGCGTCCGTCATCCGGCCCACTCCGGTCGACCGGTCGGCGAACCTCAGCCGGCTGGCGGGACGACCGATCGTGCTCAAGCCCGAGTACCGGCAACGAACGGGCTCGTTCAAGATCCGGGGGGCGACCAACCTCATCTCACGCCTCCCGCCCGGCACCGAGGTCATCGCCGCGTCGGCCGGAAATCACGCCCAGGGCGTAGCCCTGGCCGCGGCCACGTCCGGTCTGCGCGCCACCATATTCATGCCGAGGAACGCCGCCCTGCCCAAGGTGCAGGCCACCCGCGACTACGGGGCGGCCGTCCAACTCGTCAGCGACACGGTGGACGACGCCATCGTGGCCGCCCGGGCCTACGCCGAGGAACGCCACGCCACGTTCGTGCCCCCCTTCGACGACCCCCTGATCATCGCCGGGCAGGGGACCATCGGCCTCGAGCTGGCGAGTGAGGTCCCCGAAGCCGAGGTCGTCGTGGTTCCCGTCGGTGGCGGCGGGCTCATCTCGGGCATCGCCACCGCCCTCGCCTCGGCCCGGCCGCGGCCCCGCGTGGTCGGGGTGCAGGCCGCGGGGGCCGCGTGCATGCAGGCGTCCTTGCGGGCCGGACGATGCGTCAGCTTGCCCACCGTCGTGACCATGGCCGACGGGATCGCCATCAAGGGCCCGTCGCCCCTGACCCTGGCCCACGTCGACGCCTATGTCGACGAGATCGTCACCGTGGAGGAGGACGACATCAGCCGCGCCGTGCTTCTGCTCCTGGAGCGGGCGAAGGCTGTGGTCGAGCCGGCCGGCGCCTCGTCCCTGGCCGCCCTGCTCGCAGGCAAGGTCGCTGGAGATGGCCCGGCCGTGGCTGTCCTGTCCGGAGGCAACGTCGACCCGCTCCTGCTCATGAAGCTGATCGACCACGGCCTGTCGGCCGCAGGGCGCTTTCTCATCCTCCGGATCCTGCTCGACGACCGCCCCGGGT
>JAIVIH010000505.1 GCA_020200615.1 Actinomycetota bacterium
CCCCGCTGCCGTGAGCGAAGACGATCAGGGGGAACGGCCCCCTGGCCCTCGCTCCGGGGGCGCTCGGGGTGGGCGGGGCGCCGACCATGCCGTCGATCGGATAGTAGGTGAGGGTCGGCAAGGTCCTCGTGGGCTTCTCCGGCTGGTCGCCCACGGCCTGGGTCGGGCGGCCGGCGTCGACGAAGGTCTGGTTGAGCACGCCGACCCCGTACGTGGGCTCGGGGACAGTGGCCGAGGGTGAGCCGTCGCCGTCTCCGCCTCCGCAGGCGGCGAGGAGCGACGCCACCAGGGCGGCGAGGGCGATGACGGCCCTATCCGGGCGGGCGCGCCAGCCCATGTCCTCCACCGTCGCGATCGACGCGGCGGCGGGTGCTACTCCCGGGCTCGGCGAACGAGGGAGGCGATCGGAGAACGCCGGGGCTCGGGCTGAGGACGGGAAGCGTCCGGCTGCCCGTCCCTCGTCACGCCCTCCTTCCGCGACCGCTCCCGTGATTTCCGGCGCTTGGGGGGCTTCTCCTCCACGCTTATCCCGATACCGCCGACGACATCGCTGATGAGGTTGAAGAGGACGGACATCAGCACGTTGGCGAAGGTGCCCACCACGACCAGGACGCCACCGCCGATGATGGACGAGCGGAGGATCTGATCGGCCTTGAACTCGAACCGTTCGGAGGCGATGAGCTCGCCGACGAAGCTCTCGATGTTGCCCCGCACCCCGGTGGCCGTGGCGACCGACCACAGGACGACGCCGGCCACGAGCACGACGAAGTACGTGCTCAGGTAGAGCAGCGCCGAGAACTTCAGAACCGTCCACGGATCGACTCGGCGGATGATCAGACGGCTGCGCCGTCCCTGCGGCATTCCCTCTCCTTTGGGCGCCGGCCCTTGCTCGGCCGATCACCCCGCTCAGAGGGCCGCCTCGGGCCCTGCACCAGGGCAGACTACCCGTCGAGCCTCCCGGCCGAACCCGCGCGCCCTCCTCCGCTCCTCCTAAGGGCGCCCTCAGCACACTTCGAAATGGATGGGATCGCTCTCGGGGTGGGGCTGGCACAGGCCGGCCCGCCCGGCCACCGACAGCAACCGCAGCACGAAGGCGGACGGGACATCGACCGCCAGTCCCCGCTCGTGCATCGACGAGCCCGGCGGCGCCACCGGGAACGGGTTGGCGTGGCGACCGGCGTACAGCGCGGCCTGTTCCTCGCTCGATCGGAACCCCGAAGTGATGGGAACGGGCTCGCCCAGCAGCTGCTCGGCCCGGGCCAGAGCGGCGG
>JAIVIH010000256.1 GCA_020200615.1 Actinomycetota bacterium
CCGCGTGGTGAAGGAGACCTGGATGCCGCCGTAGTCGGGCAGGCCCTCGAGTGTGTCGATCAGGCCGTCCTCGCCGGCACGGGCCAGCGACGGGCACTCGGCGACGGCCTCTTCGTGGCCGTGGATGTGCATGGCGTGGGGCAGGTTGGGGCTCAGCCCCCGGGCGAACACGAACGCGGTCAGGTCGTCGTCGAACAGGACCAGAGACGCCCGCCCGGAGGCGTTGGAGCCGTTGTCGGCCGCCGGGTCGTGGGGGACGGGGGCCAGTGAGGCCCGGAACGACCCGACCCTCCGGGCCCCGTCAGCGCCGCTCGGGGACGCCGCTGCGGCTAGGCCGAGGGCAGAAAGGGCGACCGCCGATATGAGTAGTTTGCGCAAAGAGAACGCCTCCGTTGCTTCCACCGTCCGCGACGTACGTCGCCACGTCACCAGGTCTCCGGGGCCGGCGGGCACTCTGGATGACGTGTGCGCGACGGATCCCGCTGCTGCGGGCGGGTTGTCGTTTCGCCACCAGCTGGCAGATCGGCGCGACAGCGCGGCGTAGCCACCGTTGCGTCACATTCACGCAGTACGAGGTCATCCCGGTCGGGCGGTGGGCAGGTACATCCACATAGTTGCCAACAACACGGCGGCGCCGTGACGGGCGAAGGCCGTCTCAGCGCGGTGAGGTCTCCGGCGGCCATCTCCGCCAGGAGTCGCTCGTCGCTCGATGTGTCGTAACGGAGCGACCGCCCGTACGACACGCGGGACCAGCGCTCGCCCTTTGTCATCGCCGACGCGGCCACTCGGTCGCTCCGCCAGCCCCACAACACCCGCCGCCTCCCTTGGCGTAGGACCAGTCGCAGAGAGCGAGCCGGCGCGAACAGGGACCCCGGTACCCGAACGTCCAAGTCAGCGAAACGCCTGTCGGCTGGTGAAATCTTCGTCCGGATTGCGTGCGCGCGCTGTAGGCAGGGAACGGAAGGGGCGATGCTTCTGGCCGGGCGCCCGATTGTCCGACACCACGATCCCCGAGGAGCAGCCATCTACCGACGGGCCCTCTGCGTCGTCGCCGTCTCCCATCGGACAGAACGTCGCCGGGCCAAAGGCTGCCGCCGTTTTGTGCGGGCACGTGAAACGGTCGACACCGAAGGAGGTTCTAGCGTCCTCATCTGTGCCGAGACCGGGAAGGGACCCCGGGAACGGCCAGACTCCGAGGATGACCAGCTTCTCGGCATGGCGCTGGCGGTGATAGGCCCTCTCCCATGAATCCGCGGCGGGCGCTGG
>JAIVIH010000047.1 GCA_020200615.1 Actinomycetota bacterium
GGGGACGCTGCGGTGGGCGGCCGAGGCGGAGATCCCGGTCGCCTCCGGTCCCCTGGCCCCCGGCCCGGCCCCGGACAGGCACCGCATCGGCGTGATCAACTCGCACGACCCGGGCGAGTGCCGCCCCACCAAGGCGCAGATCGTGGCAGCCGAGAAGCTCATCGCCGATACCAAGGCGGGCACGGCCCGGTACGCGGCGTCCATGTACGCGGCCTCGGCCGATGGCTACGTCGGACCGTCGACCCCGGCGACGACCGATCACTACTCGAACGGGGCCTACTCAGGAGACGGGAGGGTGCTCGACCCGACCCGTCCCGAGTCGCTCATGTACACGCTGACGAGCCGGGGCCCGGTGCTCGTCGGGGTCATGTACCTGATGAACGTTCCCGGTGAGTTCGGCCCTGAGGTGGGCGGATGCCTGACCCGCTGGCACGTGCACACCAACGTCTGCCTGAGCACGGCGACGTTCCAGCCCGTTCAGGAGATGGTCGAGGGCCAGGCGTGCCCGGTGGGCACGTTCCACTTCATCCCGCCGCCGGCGCTCCACGTCTGGCTCATCGACGTCCCCGGCGGCCGCTTCGCGCCGGATTTGGACGAGGACTACCTGATACGAACCGTCGGCCCCTGATCTGACCCGGCCGGGGCGAGGTGGCGGGCGAGGAACGCTACGGAGAACTCCAGCTCCTCGGCCGGGACCGCGGAATGCTCGCCCGGGTGGGCGTGCAGCCGCTTGTCCAGCGAGCCCACGGCGTCGAACAGCTCGAACACGTGCTCCCGAGGCACCAGCTGGTCGTGCCACTGCTGGACGAACAGGACGGGGCAGGTGAGGCCCCGGGCGTCGGTCTCCATCCGGTCGCGGGTGGGGCCCACGAGGCCGATGAGCCCGAAGACGGCGGCCTGGACGCGGGGCTCGGAGGCGACGAAGGGGATCCCGTAGATCGTGCCCATGGACAGGCCCCAGTAGCCGACGGGCGCATCTCCGACCTCGTCCAGCTCCCGGAGGGCGGACAGCGTCGCCCGCCAGTCGGCCACCATGTCGTCGGTGCTGCCCGGGCGGCACCACTCGGCCAGGAAATCGCTGAACAGCTGGATCTCGTCGACCGTGCAATCGAGCCGGCGGTCGCCGTGGCCGGAAGCGTCGATGGCGGCAGCGGCGAAGCCGTGGCGGCGGGCGAGGGCCCGGGCCAGGGCGATCACGTGATCCACCCGCTTGTGCAGCGTGGCTCCGTGGCCGATGAGGACCAGCGGGCGCGGGCCGGCCGCGTCCTCCGGGAGCCAAAGGATGCCGGGCACGGTCCGGCCATCGACCTCCACGTCGAAGCGGCGCTCAGCGACGCCGGAACCGGCGTCCGCGTTCCCTACCCAGCGCATCGCCAGCCCGAGCCTACCGGCCGCGGTTGAGTAGCCTGGCTCAGGCATGCGCGAGCCTCAGACGATGTTCGAAGGCTCCGGCACGAGGGAGTCTCCGTCCCATCACCTCGCGGTGGAGACCCTGGCCCGGGCTGCTCGCGCCGTCCACGCCGCACTGCCGCTTCAAGAGAAGCTCACCTGGGTCGCGGATGCGGTGCGGTACCTCACCGACTCGGCCGCGGGCGTGTACGTGGGCGTGGGCGAGAGCGAGGGGCAGATCGGCGCCGCCGGTGCCGTGACCTACGACGTGGAAGTCCTCGCTCGTCCGGCGGTGATCCGGTTGGTGCGGCCCCCGCTGACGACCCGCCCTCTCCGGGCCCACGACCTGCGCCGCGACCGCCGGTGGCGGCTGTTCCTCGAGCGCGTGGGACTGCCTGCAGGGGCGGACTGCCTGGGCGTGCCCGTGCTGACCGAGGATGGCGGCCTGCACGGGGTGGTCATCGCCTGCCATCCCACAGCCGATCACTACACCATCGAGGACGAGACCGTCGTGGCCGCCCTCGCCACCCACCTGGGTGTGGCCCTCGACAACCAGGTTGCACTCACCCGGTTGGTCGAGCTCCACGAGGTGCAGCGGGAGGTCGTGCACCAGCTGCAAGAGGCCGTCCGCCCGCCCATGCCGACGGTCGAGGCGGCCGAGTTGGGGATCCACTACCTTCCGGCCGACTCCAGCGCGCCCACCGGCGGGGACCTCCACGACTGGCTGATCCTGCCCGACGGGGACCTGCACGTAGCCCTCGTCGACGTGATGGGCAAGGGCGTGGCCGCCACCAAGGAGGCGGTGGCCGTGACCCACGCCCTGCGCCTGCTGGTGCTGGACGGCTGCCCGATCGAGGGCCTGGTGGAGCGGGCCGACACTCTTCTCACGGCGCACAGCCCGGAGCTGGTGGCGACGGTCGTGGTCGCTCGGTACCGACCTTCGGACGGGAGCCTGTGGCTCGCGGGAGGAGGTCAGCCCCCGCCCCTCATCGTCACCGAGCAGGGCGATGTGCGCGAGGTGGCGACGCCGGGCATTCCCCTGGGCTGGCCCGGGGCCGGCAGCGGCGAGGTGGTCGAGCTGTGCCTGGAGCGGAACGACACGCTGGTGCTGTACACCGACGGGCTCATCGAGTCGACCAAGGACGTGCTCGTGGGCCTCGAGAACCTCACGCGCGCCGCCTCGCAGATCGCCCTGTACCCCTCGGCCCACGTGGCCCGAGCGCTCGTCGAGCGGTCGTTGTCGGGGGCCATGCGCAGGGACGACTCGCTGGCTCTTGTCGTCCGCCGCCGTACGCCTCCGCCTCCCGTCCGGACCGGCGCTCTCGGCCCCTTCGAGTACCGGTTCTCCCCCAGCTCGGCCACCGTGCCCATCGGGCGCCATCTCCTGGCCGACTGGCTGGAGCACCTGGCTGTCGACCGGTCCGAGGTGGGCGACCTGCTGCTGGTGGCTTCCGAGCTGTGCTCCAACGCCGTCCGTCACGCCAGCGGTGCCCCGGGCGCGCTGGTCCTGCGGGTTTGGGCCGAGGGCAGCGACATCGCCATCGAGGTGCAGGACGACGGGGCCGGCTTCGAGCCGCGGCAGAGGTACGACGACGAGCTGCCTGACCCCGAGGCCGAGCGTGGCCGTGGGCTGTACGTGGTCGAGGCGCTGACCGACGAGGTGACGGTCACGTGCGAAGAGGGCAAGACCGTCGTCCGGGCCATCCGCCGAGCGGTGCTGCCCGGGCCCTAGGGCCCTAGCGGCCCCCTGAGCGGAGTGGCAGGGCCCTACTCCTTCACGCCGAGCTGCCAGAGGACGAAGGCCCAGGAGTCGGCCAACTCGTCGGCCTGCTTCCAGCGGGGCTTGCCCTGCCCGTGCCCCGCCCTGGTCTCCACCCGGAGCAGCACCGGGCGTTCCTCGGGCGTAGCGGCGGCGGCCTGCATCCGGGCCGCGACCTTCCGAGCGTGCATGGGGTCGACCCGGGAGTCCGACTCGCCCGTGGTGATCAGCATGGCCGGATAGGACGTTCCGTCGACCACGTGGTGGTAGGGCGAGTAGCGGTGGAGGGTGGCGAAGTCCTCCGGGTCGTCGGGGTCGCCGTACTCGGGTACCCACAGGGCGCCGATGAGGAAGCGGTGGTAGCGGAGCATGTCGAGGAGGGGCACGGCGCAGACCACGGCCCGGAAGAGATCGGGGCGCTGGACGGCCGCCGCTCCCACCAGCAAGCCACCGTTGGAGCCACCCCGGATGGCCAGCCGCTCCGGGCTCGTCCACCCCTCGGTCACCAGCCACCCGGCGGCGGCCAGGAAGTCGTCGAAGCCCTGCTGCTTGCGGTGGCGCATGCCCGCCCGGTGCCAGTCCTCCCCGTACTCACCGCCGCCGCGGATGCCGGCCAGGGCGAACATCCCGCCTGTCTCGCACCACGCCACCACCCCGGGGCCGAAGCCCGGGGAGGAGGTGATGGCGAACCCTCCGTACCCGGACAGCACGGCCGGGGTGTCCGCCGAAAGGGGCGTGTCCTTCCTCCGCACCACGAACATCGGCACCCGGGCGCCGTCCGTCGACTCGTAGAAGACCTGATCGACGGCGTAGTGGTTGGGATCGATGGGCGACGGGTGGGAGCTCCAGAGCTGGAGCCCTTCCGCCGGAGCCCACCGCCAGAGGGCGGAAGGCCGGGCGAAGGAGGTGAAGGTCACGAACGCCCGCTCCCGGGCGGGGTCGGCGTCCATGGCCCCCAGGGATCCGGGCGCGGGCAGCGGGATCTCCTGGCCGTGGGAGCCGTCCCGGTCGTACCGCCACAGGTGGGAGACGGCGTGCTCGGTGGTCGCCACCAGGAGGGCGTCACCGGCCACCACCGCAGACTCGATGACGGCCGAGCCCTCGGGAACAAGTGTCTCCCAGTGCTCGGCTTCGGGACGCCCGACGCCTGCGGTCACCACCCGTCCCCGAGGGGTAAACAGGTTGGTCACCGCGTAGAGGCGGCCGTCCACGACCTGGCACCAGGTGGAGGCCTCCTCGCCTTCGACGACGACCATGCGACGGCCCGTCATCCGGTCCAGGAGGATGACGTCGGTCCTGGTGGGCATGAGGTGGATGTGGAGGACGAGCCACCGGCCGTCGGGCGAGATGGTGGCCATGGGGAGGGCGGTGCGGTCGAGATCGTCGCCCAGCACCAGCTCGTCGGCCGTCGGGTCGTCGCCCACCCGGTGCCAGTAGACCTTCTCCCAGTACCCCTCGTCCCCCTCGGGGACGGTGCCGGGCTCCGGGAGACGGCTGTAGGCGAAGGCCGAGCCGTCCGGGAGCCACGCCAGCGATCCGGAACGGACGGGACGGATGGCGTCGGGGAGCAGGCGGCCGGTGTCGACCTCGACGATTCGGAGCACGCCGTGCTCGCTGCCCGCCTCCGAGACCCCGTAGGCCAGAAGGGTGCCGTCGGGGGACGGTGAGAACCAGTCGACCGCGGCGGCGTGGTCGGCGGCCAGGCCGTGGGGGTCGACCACGACGCGGGCGGGGACCTCGGGGTCCGAGGCGGAACGCACCACCACCTGGGCCTGCTCCAGGTCGCCTACCCGCTCGAGGGTGAACACCCGGTCGGCGGCG
>JAIVIH010000048.1:0-9631 GCA_020200615.1 Actinomycetota bacterium
GGCTATCCCTACGCCGTGGGCGACCGCATCGCCAAGGCCATGCCTCCCCTGGTCATGGGCCGCGACACGCCTCTGGCCGCCTGCCTCGACAAGGTGAGCGGACACGAGGACGGCTGGAAGATGGCGGCCGAGCTCCGGGGCCTGTACGAAGCCGACCCCGAGGCAAAGAAGGTGATCGACGTGGCCCGCGGCCTGGAGGGCCTTCGTCGCCAGGACGGCATCCACGCCGCGGCCGTGGTCATCACCCGGGAACCGCTGACCGAGTACCTGCCCATCCAGCGCAAGCCCGAGCCCGGCGGCAACCCGGCCGACGCACCCGTCGTCACCCAGTACGAGATGGGCGGCGTGGCCGACCTGGGGCTCCTCAAGATGGACTTCCTGGGCCTGCGCAACCTCACCGTCATCGAGCGGGCCCTCGACCTGATCGAGGAGGGCACGGGCACCCGCCCCGACATCGACGACGTGCCCCTCGAAGACGAGCCCACCTTCGAGATGCTCCGCAAGGGCGACTCCATCGGCGTGTTCCAGCTGGAGGGAGGGCCCATGCGGGCCCTCATGCGATCACTGGCGCCCACGTGCTTCGAGGACATCGCCGCCCTGGTGGCCCTGTACCGGCCCGGGCCCATGGCCGCCAACATGCACAACGACTTCGCCGACCGCAAGAACGGCCGCAAGCCCGTCACCTGCCTCCACCCCGAGCTGGCTGAAGTGCTGGCCGACACCCACGGGCTCATGATCTACCAGGAGTCGATGATGCAGGTGGCCCAGCGCTTCGCCGGGTACTCGCTGCTGGAAGCGGACAACCTGCGCAAGGCGTGCGGGAAGAAGATCCGCGCCCTCATCGCCCTGGAGCGGGAGAAGTTCGTGACCAGGTGCGAGCGCAAGGGCTACGGGGCCGACCTGGGCACCAAGCTGTTCGACGTCATCGAGCCCTTCGCCGACTACGCCTTCAACAAGAGCCACGCCTTCGCCTACGGCATGATCGCCTACCAGACGGCGTGGTTGAAGGCCAACCATCCGGTGGAGTACCTCGCCGCCCTGCTCACGTCGGTCAAGGACGACAAGGACAAGACCGCCGTCTACCTGTCCGAGTGCCGCAACCGGCGGATCCCGGTCACCGTCCCCGACATCAACCGCTCGTCGTCGGACTTCACGGCCCTGCCTGGGCCCGCCGGCCCAGGCGGCGAAGCCGCCAAAGAGGCTGTGCCTGGGCCCGCCGGCCCAGGCGGCGAAGCCGCCAAAGAGGCTTTTAAGGGCACCATCGTGTTCGGGATGGCGGCCGTTCGGAACGTCGGCGCCGGGCTGGTCGGCCTCATGGTGGCCGAACGGGAGCGGGGAGGGCCGTTCCCCGACTTCTACGACTTCTGCAACCGGGTCGATCCCATGGTGCTCAACAAGCGGTCAATCGAGTCGCTGATCAAGGCCGGGGCCTTCGACTCGCTGGGCCATCCTCGCCTCGCTCTCCTCGAGGTCTACGAGCGCATCATCGACGGATGCCTGGCCCGGCGCCGGGAGCAGGATCTCGGCATCCAGAGCCTGTTCGGGGAGGTGGTGGAGGGCGGAACCATGCTGCACGACGAGCGCATCGCCATCGGCGACCGCGAGTTCGACGGCGCCCGCAAGCTGGCGTTCGAGAAGGAGATGCTCGGCCTGTACGTCAGCAGCCACCCCCTTCTCGGGGTGGTCGCCGCCCTGCGCCGCCACACCGACTGCACCATCGCCGAGTTCCGCGAGCTGCGGGACGGCGAGTGCCGCTGCGTCGGTGGCGTGGTCACCGCCCTCTCCCGCAAGTACACCAAGCGGGGTGACCTCATGGCCGTGTTCACCCTGGAAGACCTCGACGCCGCCATCGAGGTCATGGTCTTCCCCCGGACCATGCTCGACCACGGAGCTCTTCTGGCCGAGGACGCCGTGGTCTGCGTCAAGGGGCGGCTCGACCTCAAGGAGGAGCCGGCCAAGATCGTGTGCCTGGAGGTTCGCCGGCCCGATCTGTTCGATAGCGACAGTGCGCCCCTGCGCATCAAGCTGTCTCCGGGCACGCTCAACGAAACCATGGTGGGGCGCCTGAAGGGCCTTCTCCGGGACCATCCGGGCGACACGCCCGTCTTCCTGCACCTGGACCAGACCGTGCTCCGGCTCCCCGACGATTTCCGGGTCGACTCCCGGAACGGGCTGTTCGCCGAGCTGCGGGTGCTGCTCGGTCCGGCCGGTCTCGTGGTCTGAGAATCGGGCGTGGAGGGGGCGGTTGCTCGCCTCCAGCTTCCGAGAAGTACGCTGGTGGGCGTAATGGCGATCCAAGTCGACACCAAAGACTGCACCGCGCTCAGCGACTCGGAGCTCTCGGACATGGCCGACATCTCCGGAGTCGACGCGTCGACCGACGGAACCGCCGGCTTCGATGTCGGATTTCTGTCCAAGGCCAGGGACGAGTGGGTGCTGGTAACCCAGGCTCGGGAGGGCGGCAAGCTGGCCGGCTTCTCCTTCTGCACCCTCGAGCGAATCGGTGGCACGCCGTGCGTGCTCATCGGCCTCGCTTCGGTCAAACCCGTGCCCCGCCGCGAGGCGGTCCTCACCGCCCTGATCAGCGAGCAGCTGCGCCGGGCCGTCCTGGCCTTTCCCGACGAGGACGTGCTCGTGGCCGTCAGGCTGGCCGATTCCAGCGGCTACACCGTGTTCAGCCGCCTGGAGGACGTGGTGCCCCGTCCCGACCACAAGCCCACGGGCGAGGAGCGGGCGTGGGCCCGGCGGCTGGCCAAGCGCTTCGGCGCCGAGGGCAGGGTCAACGACCGGACGTTCACCGTCGAGGGCAACGGCGAGCACCCCGGCATCCTCGATTACGTGAACGGCACGCCGGATGCCGACGTCCAGGTGTTCTTCGAGGGCATCGACCGGGTGCGGGGTGACTCCCTCATCGTCTTCGGCTGGGCCATGGCCGAGGATCTGGCCCCCCTGGCTACCCGCTAGGGCAGGCCCGCTTCAGCGGCCGCTGGGGAGCAGGGCGGCTACCACCTTGTGGCAGTACCCGTTCTCGGGCGGGGTGAGCATGACCAGCAGGCGCCGGGTGCGGAAGCCCAGTAGCCGCTGGACGTCGCCGTGGGCCGGGCGGGACAGGCCGTGGGCCTCCATGTGGGCCACCAGCATGGGATCGGCCAGGGCCAGGTCGTGGGCCGCCCCCTGCCAGCTGAAGTGGCACTCGGGCCCGTACGAGCCCCAGAAAAGACGGGGCTCGTTGCGCACGTCGACCAGGGCCAGCGAGGGACGGTCGCCGGCGACGGTCCAGTAGGGGACGGCCTTGCCCGGCAAGCCCAGGAGAGGGAGCTGCGGGGGATGGTGCAGGGGGGCGAGAAGCCGCTCGGCCCGTCGGGGTGTGAGGGCGCCTGCGGGTTGAGGAGGGCCGGCGAGGAGGACGGCTTCGGGCCGGGCCGCGTCGGGCGGTTCCACCGTGCCCTCGATCTCGCCGGAGACCACGTCGAAGGCGTGGACGACCTCGGGCATGGGCGGGTGGATGGAACGCACGAACGCCCCTGAGTCGAGATCGACGCCGATGCAGCCGCTGGCGTCGACGGCCAGGACCACCATGCGGAGCTCGGTCCCGGCGATGAGAACCCGGTAGGGCGTGCCGCCCGGGTTTCCGAACGCGATCCCCGGTGCGTGCCTGTACGCCGTGGCGTTTCGCATTGAGGTGAATCGTGCCTGAACCCAGTCTGCATATGGTGGATGCTCTATGGAGTTTGAAGCCGTTCTGCGGCGGCGGCGGATGGTGCGCAACTTCGACGACCGTTCAATCCCTCGGGAGATCGTGGACCGGTTGGTGGCCAACGGTCTGCGGGGGCCTTCCGCCGGCTTCACCCAGGGGGTCCACCTTCTCGTCCTGAACGGTCCTGACCAAACCGGGCGCTACTGGGACGTCTCCCTTCCCGTGGGCGAGCGGGAGGGCTTCCGGTGGCCGGGACTGCTGCGGGCGCCGCTACTGGTGCTGGCCTTCGCCGACCGCCAGGCCTATCTCGACCGCTACGCCGAGCCCGACAAGGGCTGGGTCGATCGAGACCCGGAACGGTGGCGGGTGCCCTACTGGCACGTGGACGCCGGGTTCGCCTCGCTCCTCGTCCTGCTGACCGCGGTCGACGCCGGCCTGGGGGCCCTCTTCTTCGGCGTGTTCCGCCCCGAGGCGGTACGGGCCGAGTTCGGGGTGCCCGAGCGATATGACCCCACCGGGGCGATCGCCGTCGGTTATCCGCGGCCCGACGAGCCGTCGCCGTCGCTGGCGCGGGGCCACCGGCCGCCCGGGGAGGTTGTTCACCGGGGCGGGTGGTGATCTCCCGCTACTCGGCCAACTGGGCCACCAGCTCGTCCACGTCGCCCGTCGGGCGCTGGCAGGCGTAGTTGCGGCACACGTAGGCCAGGCCGTCGGTCCGCTGCTCGAACAGCGGCGACGGGTAGGGCTCCCCCCAGGCCAGGACGGCGTTGGGGAGGAAGCGGGACTGGACGGTGGCCACCAGGTCGGGGCGGTCGCCGATGACCGCCACTTCGGTCAGGGGGGCAGCGACCATGTCCACCGCGGCCAGCAGGTGGGCGAAGGCCGTCGGGTGGCGGCCCAGGGGCTCGGCCACCAGGCGCAGGATGTCCTCCGCCCGCTCGCGGTACCGCTCTTCGCCGGTGAGGGCGGCCAGGCGGACGAGGGCCACTGCCGCCGACCCGTTGGCCGAAGGGATGACGTTGTCGACCAGGTCCTTGGCCCGGGTGATGAGCTGCTCGGCGTCGTTGCCGGCGGTGTAGAGGCCGCCCACCTCTGGGTCCCAGAAGAGGTCGAGGAGGGCGTCGGCCGTCGTCCGGGCCTCGGTGATCCAGCGGGCTTCGCCCGTGGCCTCGGCCATCCGGCAGAAGGCGCCCACGAGGGCGGCGTAGTCGGCGGCATAGGCCAGGTGCCCGCTCTGGCCGCCCTGCGGCCAGCACGAACTCGGCGGTGACCTTGGCGTCGGTCAGCCAGTCGGCCCGGCCGGTGGCGGCCGCGGCCTCGGCCAGGGTGGCCAGGAACAGGCCGTTCCACTCGGTGAGGACCTTGTCGTCGAGGCCGGGCCGGATCCGCTTCTCGCGGACCTCGAACAGGGTCTGGCGGGCGCCCTCCACGGGCTCGGGGCGCAGGAGGTCACCCCGCGTCGGACGGTTGAGGATGTTGGCGCCCTCGAAGTTCCCCGCCGGGGTGACCCCCCACCACTCGATGGCGGCCGGCGCGTCCTGGCCCAGGACCTCCACGAGCTCGGCCTGCTGCCAGACGTAGAACTTCCCCTCGACGCCCTCGGAGTCGGCGTCCTCGGAGGACAGGAACCCGCCGTCGGCGTGGCGCAGGTCCCGGCGCACGTAGTCGATGGTCTCGCTGGCGACCTGGAGGTAGCGCGCCTCGCCCGTGACCTGCCAGGCGTGGAGGTAGGCGCGGGCCAGGAGGGCCTGGTCGTACAGCATCTTCTCGAAGTGGGGAACCAGCCACACCCGGTCGACGGAGTAGCGGTGGAACCCGCCGCCCAGGTGGTCGTAGATGCCGCCCGAAGCCATGGCGTCGAGGGAGGTGGTGACCATGGCCAGGGTGGCGGGATCTCCGGTTCGGGCGTGGGCCCGGAGGGCGAGCTCGTACAGGTCGGGCTGGGGCAACTTGGGTGCTCCGCCGAAGCCGCCCCACTCGGCGTCGAAGCGGTCGGCCAGGCGGGCCACGGCCTCGTCCACGGCCTGGCGCGAGGGCAGGCTCTCGTCGGCCGGGGTGAACTCGGCCGCCGCCTGCAGCATCCCCGTCAGGCGGCTGGCCTGGTCGAGAATCTCCTCCCGCCGTTCCTGCCACGCTTCGGCCACGGCCTGGCACACCTGGGTGAAGGCGGGCATGCCCGAGCGGGGCCGGTCGGGGAAGTAGGTGCCGCCGTAGAAGGGCCGGCCGTCGGGGGTGAGCCACACGGTCATGGGCCAGCCGCCGTGGCTGGTCATGGCCTGCACCGCCTCCATGTAGACGGCGTCCACGTCGGGTCGCTCCTCCCGGTCGACCTTGACGTTCACGAACAGCTCGTTCATCACCCGGGCCGTGTCGTCGTTCTCGAAGGACTCATGGGCCATCACGTGGCACCAGTGGCAGGCGGCGTAGCCCACCGACAGCAGGATGGGCTTGTCCTCGGCCCGGGCCCGGGAGAACGCCTCCTCGCCCCACGGGTACCAGTCGACCGGGTTGTCCTTGTGCTGCTGGAGGTAGGGACTGGTCTCCTGCGCGAGCCGGTTCATCCACCGGAGGTTAATGGGGGTCGGTCTGGCGGCTAACGGGGCGGCCCGCTGAGGAAGGAGAGGGTCGCTTGCGTCACCCGGGTCACGGTGGCGCAGTCCAGGCCGTCGGCGGGCATGAACACGGACACGAGGTAGCGACTCCCGTCGGCGGGGGCTACGAGGGCCGAGTCCACGCACTGATCGTCGGGAGACTCGCCCGGCTTGCTGAAGACGCGGGCGTCCTGGCCCACGGCCGCCGCCGCACCAGCTCCGATGAAACCGTCGGTCTCGAGCAGGGCCTGGCGCAGGCGCGAGGTGTCGGCGTGGGAGATGGCGAACCTCTCGGATCGCGGGATCTCGTCGGCCAGGACGATCCGGCGGATCGACTCGCTCAGCTCGAGCAGAGTGGAGCAGTTCCCCTCGTTGGGGCAGGCGTAGGTGCCGGTGGCCTCGCGCTCGGGGAGCTCCAGGGTCAGGTCGCCCTGGGTGAAGGTCATGGCCGGAGACCACCGCACCGGCCACCCGGCGTACGAGCGCTGGACCACGGTGTTCCCCAACCCGTTGCCAGCCGTGAAGAAGTGGGTGTTGAGCCAGTCCACGCCGACGATCTGCAGGAGCAGGTCGTAGGCCTCGTTGGAGCTGTCCCGGATCGCCTCCTGAATGAGGTCGGCGACGACGAAGGTCTGGCCCTCGGTGACAACCTCCACTTCCCCGCTGAAGCCCAGATCGGCCAGGAACTCGAGGGTGCCCACGGCCACGGCCAGCTTGACCGTCGACGCCGGCCAGAAATTGGTATCGACGGCCCCCGCCCCGGCGTCGAACTCGTCGTAGCGGAGGGCCCCGTCCACCCGCTTCACGCGGGCGGCGTAGATGCCCGTCCCCGGCCCCACGTCGAGCCCGGCGGCGGCCAGCGCCGCAGGCAGGGCCAGGTGATCCACCTGCCGCCCTGCGGGAGGGGGCGTTTCCACCACGGCTGGTCTCGGGACGGGGCCGACGGTGAGGGCCCCGGCGTGCTCGTCGGTGGCACCGCCACCGCCGGTGGTGGCCGACAGCAGCAGGACGGCGAGGAGCCCGGCCGCGAGCATCCACCGGCCGCCAGGGGACTTCACCGGCTTATCCTGGCAGAGGACGCTGCCTTCGGCCGGTCATGTCCTCGGCCAGACTCTGGCCATGCCGCCCCTCGTGCGCGACCTGCTCGAGGTGCTGATGGTCGTGGCGGTGGGTGGGATGCTCTGGTCGGCCCTGTCCCGGTTACGACGCGGCCAGCTGACCGTGCTCCGGTGCTCAGGCTGCGGGAGGACCACGTCGCGCGCCTACGAGCGTTGTCCCCGCTGCGGGGTGGCCCAGGACGGGGGCAGTCGGCCCTGAATCGGAGTGGCGGGGCCTGCCTAAGGTGTGGTTACATCTCATTGTTAGGCATACCTAAGATCCACGGAGGTACCCAGTGACGCAGTTCCGCAGACGGCTGGTGGTGGCCGGCTTGCTCTTCTCCTTGCTAGCTGTCGCCTGCGGTTCCGACAGTGACGACGAGTCCGCGGGCCAGGGCGGGGCGGCCACATCGGTAGACTCCGGCCCCAAGAAGGTCACGGTGTACTCGGGTCGCAGCGAGAGGCTGGTGGCGCCGCTGCTGGAGCAGTTCACGCGCGACACCGGCATCGAGGTCGACGTCCGCTACGCCGACAGCTCGGCGCTGGCGGCCCAGCTCATCGAGGAGGGCTCCCGGTCGCCGGCGGACGTGTTCTTCTCCCAGGACGCGGGTGCCCTCGGCGCCCTCTCCAAGCGAGGGCTGCTGGGAACCGCTCCGGCCGAGGCCGTCCAGGTCGTCGAGGCCAAGTACCGGGCCAAGGACAACACGTGGGTGGGCGTGTCCGGCCGGGCCCGGGTGATCGCCTACAACCCCCAGAAGGTGCCGGAGGCCGAGGTCCCCAAGAGCGTGTTCGCCCTGACCGACCCGAAGTGGAAGGGCCGGATCGGCTTCGCTCCCACCAACGCCTCCTTCCAGTCCTTCGTGACCGCCATGAGGGTGCAGGCCGGCGAAGCCCGCACCAAGGAGTGGTTGACGGGGCTCAAGGCCAACGAGCCCCAGACCTTCCCCGGCAACGGGCCGGTCGTGACCGCCGTCGACGAGGGCCAGGTCGACCTCGGGCTGGTCAACCACTACTACCGGTACGAGCGGGCTGCGGCCGTGGGCCAGGACAAGGTCGTGGTCAAGAACGGCTTCACCACCAACGGGGATCCCGGGGCCCTGATCAACGTGGCCGGGGCCGGCATCCTGAAGAGCACCAAGGCCCCCGCGTCGGCCGCCGCTTTCGTGAACTACCTGCTGGCGCCTGCAGCGCAGGCGTACTTCGCCGAGAAGACCTATGAGTACCCCCTGATCCCCGGCGTGCCCACCGCCCCGGGTCTTCCGTCCCTCACCCAGATCCAGAGCCCCAACATCGACCTGTCCGACCTCGACACGCTGGAGCAGACCCTGAACCTGATCCGCGAGGCCGGCCTGCTCTGAGAAGGGCCGCGCCCGCGGGAGGCCGCCCGCCGGTGGTGCTGGTGGGCCTGGCCGCGATCGTGGCCGTCGCCTCCCTCGTCCCCGTGGCCTACCTGCTGCTGCGGGCCAGCGAAGGGGGCTGGGCGGCGGTGACGGACACCGTCTTCAGCGACCGGACGGCGGGGTTGCTGGCCCGCAGTCTCGGGCTGGCGGCCGCCGTCTCGGCCGCCAGCGTGGTCCTGGGTGTGGCCCTGGCCTGGCTCACGGTCCGGTGCGACCTGCCGGGACGGAGGTTGTGGCAGGTGGTGGCGGCCCTGCCCCTGGCCATCCCCAGCTACGTCGCCGCCTTTGCCTACGTGGGGACGGTGTCCGATCTGGAAGGATTCGGGGCCGCCTGGCTCGTCCTCACCGTGATCTCCTACCCCTACGTGTACCTGCCGGTGGCCGCCGCCCTCGACAGCATGGACCCCGCCCTGGAGGAGACGGCCCGGGCCCTGGGTGACGGGCCGGGGCGGGCCTTCCGCCGGGTGACGCTCCGCCAGCTCCGGCCGGCGGCGGCCACGGGCTCGCTCCTCGTCGCCCTGTACGTGCTGTCGGACTTCGGGGCGGTTTCGATCCTGCGCTTCGACAGCTTCACCCGGATCATCTACCAGTCCTACCAGGCCAGCTTCGACCGCACGCCGGCCGTCATCCTCGGCTGCCTGCTGCTGGTGTTCACCTTCGCCATCGTCACCCTCGAGGCTCGCACGCGGGGCCGGGCCCGCTACCACACCGGGCGCGGCGCCCACCGCCGTGCCCCCACGATCGCTCTGGGGCGGGCGCGGTGGCCGGCCCTGGCTCTGCCCATCGGGGTGGCGGTACTGGCCCTCGGCGTGCCTGCGCTCACGCTGGTGCGGTGGCTGGTGGAGG
>JAIVIH010000048.1:9673-16177 GCA_020200615.1 Actinomycetota bacterium
CCCGCCGCTCTGGTGGCCGCCCGTTACCGGTCCCGCATGGCCGCCGTGGTCGAGCGCTCGGCCTACCTCGCCCACGCCCTGCCGGGGATCGTCATCGCCCTGTCGCTGGTGTTCTTCTCGGTCCGCCTCGGGCCTCTCTACCAGCGGCTCCCCGTGCTGGTCTTCGCCTACTTCGTCCTGTTCCTGCCCCTCGCCGTCAGCGCCGTCTACGCCTCGGCGGTCCAGGCCCCCGTGGTGCTCGACGAGGTGGCCCGCTCCCTCGGCCGGCGCCCGCTCTCCGTGTTCCGCACCGTCACCGTCCCCCTGCTGACGCCGGGTGTGGCCGCCGGCGCAGCGCTGGTGTTCCTCACGTGCATGAAGGAGTTGCCGGCCACCCTGCTGCTGGGCCCCACCGGCTTCGACACCCTCGCCACCCGGGTGTGGTCGTCCACGTCGGCCGGGGCGTACGGGGAGGCCGCCCTGCCCGCCTTCCTCCTGGTGGCCGTGGCCGCCGTCCCCACGTGGTTGCTGTCCCGGCGCATCGGCGCCGAGGGGATCCGGTGAACGCCCTCGAGTGCGCCGGCGTGACCAAGTCCTTCGGTCCGGTGCTGGCCCTGGACGGGGCCGACGTGGTGGTTGCCCCCGGCTCCCTGACCGCCATCCTGGGGCCGTCCGGATGCGGCAAGTCCACCCTCCTGCGGGTGATCGCCGGGTTCGAGCGGCCCGACGGGGGGACGGTGTCGATAAAGGGGCAGGTGGTGGCCGGGCCCGGCGTGCACGTCCCCCCCGAGCGCCGCAGGGCGGGGATCGTCCCCCAGGAGCAGGCCCTGTTCCCTCACCTGAGCGTGGCCGCCAACGTGGCCTACGGCCTGGGTCGTGGGGGCCGCGCCGGCCTGTCACCCCGGGTGGCGGCCATGCTCGAGCTGTGCGGGCTCCCCGGGCTGGGCAACCGCATGCCCCACGAGCTGTCGGGCGGGCAGCAGCAACGGGTGGCCCTGGCTCGGGCGCTGGCGCCGGAGCCATCGGTGGTGCTGCTGGACGAGCCCTTCGCCAGCCTCGACGCCACCCTACGGGCCGGCCTGCGAGTGGAGATCGCCGCCATCCTGCGGGCCGCGGGCCAGACCGCCCTGCTCGTGACCCACGACCAGGATGAGGCCCTGTCCATCGCCGACAGCGTGGCCGTCATGCGCTCCGGCCGCATCGTCCAGCACGCCGCCCCCGCCGAGGTCTACCGGCACCCGGCCGACGCGTGGGTGGCCGGGTTCGTGGGCAGCGCCAACGTGCTGGATGGGGACATGGTCGAGCCGGGGCTGGTGAAGTGCGCCCTCGGGACGATGCCCGTGGCCCTGGCCGGGGCCCAGCCTCACGACTCGGGCGTCGCGGTCAAGGTGGTCGTGCGCCCCGAGCAGGTCGTGTTGGGGGAGGCGACGGGGGGAGTGGCCGGCACCGTCGAGCGCCGGGAGTACCACGGGCACGACTCCCTGGTCTGGGTGGAGCTCGGGGACGGCACGCGCCTGATGGCGCGGATCCTCAGCGGAGGGGTGCCGGAGGCCGGGGCCCGGGTTTCAGTTTCGTGCCACGGCGAGGCGGTCGTCTTCCCCGCCGGGTGAGGGCGCTACTCCCGTACCTGCTGGGCGAGGTAGTGGGCCTCTCCGATCTGACGGATCAGCTCGAGCTGCGTCTCCAACCAGTCGGCGTGCTCCTCCTCGCCGGCCAGGATGCCCTCCAGCAGCTCCCGGCTGCCGTTGTCGCCGTGCTCGAGGCACACCGGGATTCCCCGGTTGAGCCGGTCGATGGCTTCCGTCTCCAAGGCCAGGGCCAGGGTGAGCTTCTCGGGGACGGTTTCACCTACCCGCACCGCGCCGAGCCGCTGGAGGTTGGGGAGCCCGTCGAGGTAGAGGATGCGGTCGATCAGCTTCTCGGCGTCGCCCATCTCGTCGATCGAGTCCTTGCGGATGTGGTCGGCCAGCCGCCCGTAGCCCCAGTTCTCGCACATCTTGGCGTCGAGGAAGTACTGGTTGATGGCCGTGAGCTCGGCCGTCAGCACGTCGTTGAGCAGCTCGATGACCGTCTCGTTACCTCTCACGGGCGCACCCTAGGCCGAGACTTCGTGCACCAGGCCATAGCAGGCCAGCAGGGCCCGCAGGGCGGGGACGCAGCCGCCGCAGCCGGTACCGGCGCCGCAGCGGGTGGCCAGCGAATCCGGGTCGCAGGCACCGGCTTCGATGGCCGCGCAGACGTGGCGGTCGGTCACCTTGCGGCAGTGGCAAATGAACACGAGCCTGCTCAGTTCTCGGCCGAGGCGGCCGGTGGCTGGCCGTTGGCCGAGCGGATGACCAGAGGCACGCCGCCGGCGGCCATCTCCAGCGCCGCTTCGAGGGACACCTCCCGGACGGTCGGCAGGCGGTGCCCGGTGCCGACGGCCTGACAGCGGGCTCGTCCTCCCGGGCGGACCACGACCCGTACCCAGCGCACCCGCCGCATCCCGGCGACGGGCAGCGCCCCGTGACGGACCGGAGTAGCCGTCTGGTCGGTTACCCTAAGCACATCCCTAAGGTATCCCTAACAAAGGGGGCCGGCAACCCTTTTCCGTAAACGCGCTCGTGCCACTCCGATGGGGGACAATCCCCCTGTGGGTTCCATCTTGTTGGTGGAGGACGACGCCTCCGTGCGGGAAGCGGTGGCCCTGGCCCTCGAGGGCGCCGGCCACCGGGTGGAGACCGCGGTCTCGGGCGAGGAGGCCCTCAGTCGCTGGCGCCAGTTCCACCCCGACCTGATCCTCCTCGACGTCATGCTTCCCGGCACCGACGGCTTCGAGGTGTGCCGCCAGATCCGCCGGGAGGACCAGGTTCCCATCGTCATGCTCACGGCCCGCTCCGACCCCTTCGACGTGGTCGTCGGCCTGGAGTCGGGGGCCGACGACTACGTGACCAAGCCCTTCGAGACCCGGGTCCTCCTGGCCCGGGTGAAGGCCGTGCTGCGTCGCCAGTCCCGCCAGCCCGAGGCCAGGGCCGTGAACCTGGGCGACCTGGTAGTGGACCCCACGGCCATGACCGTCACCAAGCAGGGGGTCGAGGTCCACGTCACGCCCACCGAGTTCCGACTGCTCTACGAGCTGGTCCGGCGGCCGGGGCAGGTGTTCACCCGGGCCCTACTCCTCCAGCAGGTCTGGGATTACGACTACCTGGGCGACTCCCGTCTGGTGGACGTGTGCGTGCAGAGGCTGCGGGCCAAGGTGGAGGCCGACGCCGCCCGCCCCACCCTGATCCAGACCGTCCGGGGGGTGGGCTACAAGCTGGTGCCGGGCCCGAGCGGCCCCCTGAGCGGGTAGCCAGCCAGTGAGCGAGCCAGCGGCGAGCGAACCATGAACACAGTGCCCCGCTCAGCGGGGCAGCCGCCGAAGGCGGTGGCCCGATGAGGGGGCTGAGGGCGAGGCTGGTCATGACCTTCGCCCTCGTCGCCGCCCTCACCGCCGCCGCCCTCGCCGTCACCTCCTACGCCCTGGTGCGGGACGCGGTGCTGGACCGGGCCACCGAGGCCGCCGTCCGCGACGCGAGAACTGCGCTGAACGACCTGGTCAACGCCCCGCCTCCCGCCAGCCTGGAGGAAGCCCGGGTGCGGCTGACCGAGCTGGCCGACGCGGGTGACGCCGACGTAGTGGCCGTGGCTCGGGACGGGACATACGAGAGCACGTCCGTCTCCCTGTCGGCGGCGTCGGTCCCGCCGCAGCTCGCCGAGGCGGCCGCCGACGGCCGCCTGGTGTCCCTTCGCACGGGCTCCGGTCGGGGCGATTACGTGGTCGCGGGAGGCACCCTCCCGGACGGGCCCAGCCTGTTCCTGTTCTTCTCCCTGTCCGACGAGGTGGCCGACCTGGAGCTGCTGCGCAACGTGCTGGCGGGGGCGGGATCGGGGTTCGTCCTCCTGTCGGCCCTGGTCGGGGTGCTGGCCGCCCGGGGCCTGCTACGGCCGCTGCGACGGGCGCGCCTCGCCGCCCACCGGATGGCCGTGGGGCTGTTGGGTACCCGGCTTCCCGAGGAGGGCAGGGACGAGTTCACCGAGCTGGCCCGGGCCTTCAACCAGATGGCCGATGCGCTGGAGCGCACGGTGGGGGAGCTGCGCACGCTGGAGGCCAGTCACCGGCGGTTCGTGTCCGACGTCTCCCACGAGCTCCGCACCCCCCTCACCGCCCTCAACCGCCATCGAACACGGCGGCCCGCCCGTGCGGGTCGAGGTTCGGGGCACGGCCGGCGAGGTGACCATGACCGTGACCGATGGCGGTCGGGGCATCCCTCCCGACCACCTGGCCAACGTCTTCGACCGGTTCTACAAGGCCGACCCCTCCCGCTCGCGGGGAGGGGGTAGCGGTCTGGGCCTGGCCATCGCCCGGGAGAACGCCCGGCTCCACGGCGGCGACCTGACCGTCTCCAGCGAACCCGGCCGAGGCGCCACCTTCACGTGCACCCTTCCCCGACGCTGGGCGCCTCCCGATGTTCCTCCTCCCGCCCCGTCGGCCGCCGCCGTTGCCGAATCGTTACCGGCCGGCGATGGCTCGGAGACAAGCGCCGCTCACGCTGGTCTCCCTTCCAAGCCGAGGAGACGGAGATGAGCAGGAACGGACGGCTGGCGGCGGCCATGGCGGCGCTGGCCGGGCTCGTCCTGGCCGGATGCGGGTCCGGAGGCACGGGGCCCGTGGGCGCCGGCACCGTCCCCCGCCGGGCCACGACCACGACCGTGCCCGGGGCGGCGGGGGGGACAGAGAGCACGACCGGTGGCGGCGGCGGCGGTACCGGCAGCCCCGAGGCCGAGGTCGGATCGCCGGGCGGGCCCACGAGCCAGGTCGCCCTGTACTTCATCCGCGGTGAGCGGCTGGAACGGGTCGACCGGGCCGTCCCCAAGGTCACGCGCATCGGCGCCGAGGCGGTCAAGGCCCTGCTGGGCGGGCCCAACGCCGACGAGCGGGCTGCCGGCCTGGCCACCGCCATCCCCGCCGCCACCCAGTTCCGGGACCTTGTGATCAATGACGGCACCGCCCGGGTGGACCTGTCCCGGGCCTTCGAGTCCGGCGGCGGAGGCCTCGGCCTCACCCTCCGTCTGGCCCAGGTGGCGTGCACCCTGGACGCCTTCCCCTCGGTGACCGGAGTGCGGTTCGCCCTCGACGGGGAGCTGGTTGAGGTCCTGTCGGGGGACGGTGTGGTCGTGGACCGGCCTGTGAGCTGCGACAGCTACGCCGAGCACCTGGGCGACGGGAGCCCGCCTCCGTCCGCCGACACGTTCGCCGGTATCTGGCCCTTCGCCACCTCGGCCGAGCTGGATGCGTACGCCGCCGGGGGCGACGGGACGTACCGCGACCCGGTGGCCACGGCCCGGGCTTTCGCCGACCAGTATCTCGGCATCACCAGCCCCATCACGTTCGGGTTCCGCTCTCTCGGCCCCGGGGTGGGCGACGTGCCGGTCGCCTTCGGGACGGGTGAGGGCGGCCGGGTTCTGCCCGACCCCCAGCCCACGACCGTGATCGAGGTGCGCCAGCTCGGCGGTCACGGAGACGGGGGGCCGTGGACCGTTACCCGGGCCTCCTCACCCCAGATCGTGGTTGACAACCCCGGCGGTGGCGCTCCCACGATCGGTTCGCCGGTCTCGGTGAGCGGCCGGGCCCACGTGTTCGAGGGGACGGTCACGGTCGAGGTCCGCGAGGACGGGATGACCTACGGCCAGACGCTGGGCCGGGGCTTCGTCACTGGCCGGGGCGACCAGCTCGGGCCGTTCTCCGGTCAGATCGATTTCCACGTCCCGGCCAAACCGGGCGGGGCCGTGGTCTTCTACGAGCGGAGCATGGCCGACGGCGGGAGCCCCGTCCTGAGAGCCACCGCCGTCCGGGTGAGCTTCTGAGGCTGGGCCCGAGCGGGCCGCATTCGCTCAGGCAGGTGGTTATGCCTTCGCCGAACGGGCCGCTTTCAGCCGGTCGGACGGAGGTGGTACTCCTTCAGCACAACGGGACTCCGGCCGCTCGCAGGGGTGTAGTCACCGTGGAGAACGTCGGGATCGAGGTCGACTCCCTTGGGCCAGGTGATCGTGCCGGCGACGGCGTCCACTGATACCTGTACGAACAGTGCCCGACTCCTGAGCGGCTCGAAGACGCCACCCTCCAGTACGCCGTCGAAGTCGAGCTCACGCACCAGGCCGTCGGAAAAGGTCAGGCGCAGCCGGAAGTCGCCCATGTCTTCGACATCGACGACTCTCGCAGGCCGGGTCATGGTCTCAGGTTAACGAAGGGGCGCGACTGGTAGGAGTGGAGCGGGCGCCTGCGCCCGGTCCCAGTTGTCCAGCAGGGCCGACTTACGCAGCTCGGCCCGCTCCCGGACCAGGCGAGCCGCGGTGCGCGGCAGAGAGCCGGCGAGGAACGTTCCGTCGGCGATCCTCACGAGCGCCTCGTCGCTGCCGTAGATCGCGTGGAAGTGGGGCGGCTGGTGATCGTGCCAGTACATGTAGACGACGATCCCGTAGAACTCGCTGAGCCTCGGCACGCGG
>JAIVIH010000049.1 GCA_020200615.1 Actinomycetota bacterium
CTGGCGCTGCCGATCGGTTGTTTGGCATATCCGAGCGGCGCGTGCGCCGCTCCCCCGCTATCGGCGTAGGCCGAGGCGGGCGATGAGCGCCCGGTACCGCTCGACGTCGTTCCTCTTGACGTAGTCAAGGAGGCGACGACGGCGACCCACGAGCATCAGCAGACCACGCCGACCGTGGTGGTCCTTCTTGTGAAACTTCAGGTGCTCGGTGAGGTGGTTGATCCGCTCGGTTAGCAGCGCGATCTGGACCTCGGGCGAGCCCGTGTCAGTCTCGTGCAGGCGATAGGTGCTGATGGTTGCGGGCTTATCGGGCAATCTCGCCCTCTCAGGTTGTTGCCGGGGGGACGCGCTTCCGACGTCGCCGGGGCGCTCTCGCATGTTACCAGCCCCTTCCCCGGGGCCTACGCTCGACCTCGTGCCCGACCAGCTGCGGGTCACCCGTACCTGCCAGATCCCTCTGGACGAGCTGGAGTGGCGCTTCACCGGTTCCGGGGGCCCCGGAGGCCAGCACGCCAACACGTCCAACACCAAGGCCGAGGTCCGGTTCGACGTGGCCCGCTCCCCCTCGCTCGGCCCCCGCCAGCGGGCCCGCCTGATCGACAAGCTGGGGCCGGTCGTCCGGGTGGCGGCCGCCGATGAGCGCTCCCAGGCCCGGAACCGGGACCTCGCCCTCGAGCGGCTGGCAGCACGTCTGGCCGACGCCCTGCACGTCGAGCGCCCCCGCGTGGCCACCCGGCCCAAGCGAGGAGCCAAGGAAAGCCGCCTCCGGGAGAAGCGTCAGCGCTCGGAGATCAAGAAGGGAAGAAGCCGGCCGGCCGAGGAGTGAGCGCAGCCTGAGGCGGACCGGTTCTACGACAGCGGTGGCGGGCAGACGGTCGACCCGCCTCCTGCGCAATTGTTGGTGCCCGAGCCGGGATCGATCCGCTCCCCGGCCTCGTACGCGATGTTGTCGCCATCGATCGAGTCGCTTCCCGGGGAACCGCAGATGACGTCGTCCCCCTCGGTGCCGACGATTCCGCCGCTGCCGGTGATGGTGCAGGGCCGCTGCCAGTCACACCGCCCGTCGAAGCCGACGTTGAAGGTGATGCGCTGCTGGTTGGAGCCGTCGGCGTTCATCACCCACACCTCCCGGTCTCCGGTCCGGGCGCTGTCGAACAGGATCTTGGTGCCATCGGGCGACCAGATGGGGAAGAAGTCGTCGCCCTGGGCGAACGTGAGGCGGGTCTGGTTGGAGCCGTCGGCGTTCATCACGTAGACGTCGAAGGTCTGCGGCTGTCCGGCGGGAGTGTCGCGGGTGCTGTGGAATGCGATCTTGGAACCGTCGGGCGAGACGTTGCCGGTGGCGTCAGTCAACGGGTGGGTCGTGAGCTGGGTCAGCGCGCCACCGAAAGAGTCCATGCTCCAGACATCGAAGTTACCCCGGTTGCTCGTGAACAGGATCTTCGTGCCGTCGGGGTACCAGTAGGGCAGGGAGTCGAACGTCGGTGAGTTGGTGACGTTGATCTCGTTGCTGCCGTCGGCGTTCATCTTGAATATCTCGAAGTTCCCGGTGCGGGTGCTGTGGAACACGATCTGGGACCCGTCGGGGTGATAGCTGCCGGCACGGTCCTCAGGGGCGCCGTTCTCCGTCAGGCGGACGACGCCGCTGCCGTCGGCGTTCATCTTGTAGAGCTCGGAGACGTTGCCCTCGCGGCGGCTCTCGAACACGATCTCCCGGCCGTCGGGCGACCAGATGGGGTCGAAATCCAGCACCGCGTTGTTGGTCAGGCGCTGGACGTTGCCGCCGTCCGGATCCATGGTGATGATCTCGATCCCCGGAGTCCCGCCGGCGTTGAACTCTCGGGAACAGGCGATCCTGCCGTTCACGGGGCCGGGGAATGTGGCCCGGGCCGGGCTCTCCCAGACCATTAGGACAGCCAGTAGCGACAGGACCGCCGAGCCGAGCCCCACTCGCCGCCGCTGGCCAAAGATCGAAAAACTCATCCCGCCCCACCTTCCCTGTCCCCGCGGAATTGACCGCGTTACGGCCATTGTGGCACTAGAGGCCGAGGCGATCCAAAGACCGGGGGCGGCGCTGCCAGTCGGGCTCGACCCGCACCACCAGCTCCAGGTAGGCGCCCGGCTCCAGCTGGCTCCGGACCGCGGTGCCCACCTGCTTGAGGACCTCACCCCCCTTTCCGATCACGATCCCCTTCTGGGAGTCGCGCTCGACGAGGATCTCGCAGCGGATCCGGGGCCACTCCCACTCCGTCACCCGGCAGGCGATGGAGTGGGGCAGCTCCTCGCGGGTCACAGCCAGGAGCCCACTCCGTCACCCGGCAGGCGATGGAGTGGGGCAGCTCCTCGCGGGTCACAGCCAGGAGCTGCTCGCGCACCAGCTCGGCCACCCAGAAGGCTTCGGGGACGTCGGTGATCATGCCCTCGGGGTAGTAGCACGGCCCCTCGGGAAGCCGGCCCACGATGGCCTCGACCAGGGCGTCGACGCCCTCCCCCGTCACCGCCGAGATCGGGTAGTACTCGTCGAGCTCGAGCTCGGCCGCCCTCGCCAGCTGGCGGAGCACCTCTTCGGGCGAAGCGATGTCGATCTTGTTGACCACGCAGATCGTGCTCTCGCGAGGTAGCCGCTGGGCCACGAACCGGTCGCCGCGGCCGAGGGGGGCGGTGGCATCGAGCACGAAGCAGATGACGTCGACGTCCTCCGACGCCCGTCGGGCGGTGGCGTTGAACCGTTCACCGGCGGCCGTGCGGGGCTTGTGGATGCCGGGCGTGTCCACGAAGACCACCTGGGCGTCCGGCCGGTTGAGGACCCCCCGTACCTCGGTGCGCGTGGTCTGGGGCTTGTCCGAGACGATTGAGACCTTCAGGCCGAGGATGTCGTTGAGCAGGGTGGACTTGCCCACGTTGGGCCGGCCCACGAGGGTGGCGAACCCGGAGCGGAACACGGGCTCGGCGGTCACGAGGGAGGTTGGTCTTCGGGTGTGGACAGCGGTGTGACCCGCACCCGCCCGATGCGCCGGCCCTGGACCTTCTCGGCGTGGAGCCGGTGGCCGTCGTAGTCGACCGTCTCCCCCTCGGCGGGGACATGGCCCAGCAGGTAGTAGACGAGGCCGCCCACGGTGTCGTAGTCCCCCTCGGGGAACTTGGCGTCGAGGAGCTCGTTGAGCTCGTCGATGGGCATGCGGGCGTTGACCCGCACCCCGCCGTCGGGCATGGGCTCCACCGGCGGCTCCTCGACGTCGTACTCGTCGACGATCTCCCCCACCAGCTCCTCGATGAGGTCCTCGAGGGTGACGAGCCCGGCCGTACCTCCGTGCTCGTCGACCACGATGGCCATGTGGGCCTTTTCCTTCTGCATCTCGGGCATGAGCTCGGCCACCCGCTTGGTCTCGGGCACGAAGCGTGCAGTGCGGACGAGCCCGCGCACAGGCTCGTCTCCCGCGCCCTCGCGGATGGCCCGCATGAGGTCCTTGGTGTAGAGGATCCCGTTGATGTCGTCGATGCCCAGCTCGTAAACGGGGATCCGGCTGAAGCCGGCGGACATGACGACCTCCATGGCGTCGCTCACCGTGGCCCGGGCCTCCACCGCCACCATGTCCGGACGGGGGATCATCACCTCCCGCACGACGGTGTCCCCGAACTCGATGATCGAGTGGATGAGGCGACGCTCCTCCCGCTCGATCACGTCCTCCTCCACGGCCACGTCGGTCATGGCCAGGAGGTCCTCCTCGGAGACGTAGGGCCCCTGCTTCAGACCCTTGCCCGGCACGACCACGTTGGAGAGCCCGATCAGGGCCCTCGACATCAGCCTGATGGGCAGGAACCGGGCGACGGCGTACACGATGGGCGCCACCCGCAGGGCGGCCCGCTCCGGATGCTGCACGGCGTAAGTCTTGGGGACGGCCTCAGCCAGGACGAAGATGACGACGACCTCGAAGAAGATGGCCACCGCCACGCCCGCCGGCCCGAACGTCCGCTCCGCGAGCACACCGACCAGGGTGGCGGCCACGAGATGGCACAGCAGAACGAGGAACAGCACCGGGTTGAGGAACCGTTCCGGGTGCTCGACCAGCTTGTGGAGGGCCGCCGCACCGCGCCGGCCCTCCTCCTCGAGGGTGATGGCCTTGACCCGGTTGACCCGCGTCAGGCTGGTCTCGGCCATGGCCAGGAAGGCAGCCATGCCGATGAGGACGAACACCGCAGCCCAGAGCATCGCCTCGCTGCTCATCCGCGGTGCAGTTGCTTCAGGAGTTCCTGCTCGCGCCGCTCCATGACCGTGGCTTCCGCGTCGTCGGCGTGGTCCATGCCCAGGAGGTGGAGGATGCCGTGGACAACCAGGAGGGCCATCTCGTCGTCGTAGGTTCCGGCGTGGGTGGGAGCGTTCAGCCGGGCCACAGCCGGGCACACCACCACGTCACCCAGCAAGGTGGGGAGATCCGAGGGCTCGATGTCGTCGGCCGGGCCCGCGGGGCCGAGGGAATCCGGAAGCCGGCCCCCCTCGTACACGTCGTCGTCGATGGGAAAGGCGAGCACGTCGGTCGGGCCCTCCCGGCCGAGGAAACGCTGGTTGAGCTCGGCCATGGCGCCCTCGTCCACGAACAGCATGGAGAGCTCGGCGTCACCCCGCACGCCCTCGGCCTCCAGCACGCCCTCGGCCAGGTGGACCCAGCGGAGGGTGTCGACGGGCTCATCCGACTGCTCATCGGCGGCGAAGACGGTGATGCCCCCGGTCCGGGCCGTCACTGAGCCCTCCGTTCGGGGATGGACGGGGGCAGGCCCGCCACCGGCTCGGTGAGCCGCTCGTAGGCGTCCACGATGTCCTGGACGATCCGGTGGCGCACCACGTCGCGCGAAGTGAGGTGGACGAACTCCAGGCCGTCGATCCCCTGCAGGACCTTCTCCAGGCCCAGCAGCCCGCTGCGGCCGGCGGCCAGGTCGACCTGGGTTACGTCCCCCGTGACGACGGCCTTGGAGTTGAAGCCGATGCGGGTGAGGAACATCTTCATCTGCTCGGGCGTCGTGTTCTGGGCCTCGTCGAGGATGAGGAAGCTGTCGTTCAGCGTGCGGCCCCGCATGTAGGCCAGGGGGGCGACCTCGATGGTGTCCCCGTCGAACAACCGCTTGGCGCCCTCGGGGCCGAGCATGTCGTAGAGGGCGTCGTAGAGGGGGCGGAGGTAGGGATCGACCTTGGCCAGCAGGTCGCCCGGGAGGAAGCCCAGGCGCTCCCCGGCCTCGACCGCGGGCCGGGTGAGGATGATGCGGCTGACCTCGCGGGCGCTCAGCGACTGCACGGCCATGGCCACCGCCAGGTAGGACTTGCCGGTACCCGCAGGGCCGATTCCGAACGTGACCACGTTGCGACCGATGGCATCGGTGTAGCGCCGCTGACCGCTGGTCTTGGGACGAACGGGCCGGCCGCGCGCCGAGCGCAGGACTTCGCTGGAGAGCACCTCCGACGGCTTCTCGTCGGCCTTGACCATCTCGATGGTGCGGCCCACGTCGGCTGCGTCCAGCCGGTGGCCCTGGCGGATCATCCGCACCAGCTCGTCGAAGAGCTTGCCCACCCGGTCGGCGTCGGTGCCGCTGATGGAGATCTCGTTGCCGCGGACGAGGATGTCGGACCCGTCGAACGCACCCTCCACCAGACGCAGAAGCTCATCGCGTTCGCCGAGAAGCTCCACCATTAGGTGGTTACCAGGCACGAGGACTTTGACGGAGGTTGGGGACACCTGCGTAAGCCAGGTTATCGAATGACCTTCAGCCCGGTGGCCATTCCATCCGCCGGCCGCCGAGGACGTGCAGGTGAAGGTGTGGTACCGAGTTGAGGGCGTCGTCGCCGACGTTGAACACCAGCCGGTAGCCGCGATCGGCCAGGCCCTCGTGGCGGGCCACCTGCTGGGCGGTGTGGAACATCTCGGCCAGCAGCTGCCCGTGGTCCAGCTGGAGGCTGCCGGCCGACTCGATGTGCTCGCGGGGCACGACGAGGACGTGGCTGGGCATGGCCGGGTTGACGTCCCGGAAGGCATAGGTGCCGTCGCTCGACGCCACCTCCTCGGAGGGCACCTCTCCCGCCACGATCTTGCAGAAGATGCAGTCGCTCACCGCCCTGACGGTACCGGTACGCTCGCATCCCGTGGCGGAGGAGGACCCGGGGGCCTTCGACGGCCTCGAGCGATGGGCGGCCGAGGCCCGCGCCCGGGAGGCCGCAGAGGCCCGGGTGCGGGAGCGCTGGTTGCGCACGCAGGCCGAAGAGGACGCCCGCCTGGCGGAGGTTCTAGCCGGCCTGGCCGAGCGAGGGGCGGAAGTCGTGCTGACGATCACCGGCGGCCGTCAGGTGCAGGGGCGGCTTACGGCCCTGGGGCGGGACTTCGTGGCGGTCGCTGGCACTGGCCGCACGACCCTCGTGCCCCTGAGCGCTCTGGCGTGGGTACGCCCGGTGCCTTCCTCCGACCGACGCAAGCGCCCACCGGTCGCCGTAGGGCCCGATCCCCCCTTCGGCGCCGAGCTGGACGAAGTGACCACGGAGGCGGGGGGTGCCGCCCTCGTCGACGTCCTCGCCCGCTGGTCCGCAGAACGGCCGAGGGTGGCGTTGTTCGCCGGGAACGCGGCGCTCACGGGCGAGCTACGGGCGGTGGGCGTGGACGTGTTGGTGGTGGAAACCGAGGGCGAGCCCTCGGTGCTGGCCTACGTGCGTGCTCACTCGCTCTCGGAGGTCTCTCTCTTGGCCTCGGGATAGAGGTGTTCGAGGGAGCCGGGGAGGACCCGGGAGGCCTCGATGAAGGCGTCTACCTCGCCCTCCTGCAACCGGATGACCCGCCCGAACTTGTAGGCGGGAAGCTGGCTCTCGTCGATGAGGCGGTAG
>JAIVIH010000506.1 GCA_020200615.1 Actinomycetota bacterium
ATTGTTGATCGAGGGACGGGAGTCGCTGCCGTCGAAATCGCTGGTCGAAGCCAGGTAGTGCGTCGTCACCTTGCCGCCGTCTCCGGAGAACAGGCCCTCGTCGAAGCCGAAATGCTCGTCGAGCTCGGCCTTGAAGGCCACGACTCCCTCGTTGTTGATCGACGTGTCGAAGCCGAAGAAGTTGAAGTCCTTCTTCGTGGAGGCGATCTCGGTCACCTTCTTGCCGTCCCCCCGGAGGATGGCTTCCTCACCGTTGGTCAACCTGGCCGCGAACGACACCTCACCCACGTCGTTGATGGACGGGTTGTTGCCGAGGAAGTCGAACCGCTTCCCCTCCTCGGCGATGGTCGTGATGGTCCCATCGTCGGCGTTGACCCGGTAGATGCCGCCCACCGTGTTGAACCCGTCCTCGGCCACGCGCCCGGCCCGGAAGGCGATGTCACCCCCGGCGTTGATGGCCGCGCAGCCGAAGCTGAAGGGATCGAAACCGTCGGCGACGCTGTCCGCCACCTTGGTGAAGCTGTAGGCCTGGGCCAGTCCCGGACCCGCCGTCGCCGTCACCAACCCCAGGACCACCATCACCCCCAGGGCGCAGCGGCCCAGCACGCGCGTGCTACGACTCATTCGATGTCTCCTTCCGTTCGACCGACGGTCCGCCACCTTCGCGACCGGACCTCCACAACCTACGGATGGGATGCCGGGAGGGATTTACTGGTTCTCAACGGCGGGCGATGCTGACGCTGGTGGTGGGGCTCTTCGCTCTGGCCCTCGTGGTCCTCGCCGGGATCATGGTCGCCGGTCAGAGGAAGGGCGACCGGGCCTCCGTCATGCTTGCCGGCCGCACCATGCTGGCCGTCCTCGTCGCCTTCATCGTCGCCGCCGTGCTCGTCTGGACCCTCTTCCTGAGCCAGATCCACATCGGCTGAATCCGGCAGTCAGCCGCTGAAACACTCCGCTATCTCCTCGTCCCACGTGACCTCGGTGGCGATCACGTCGGTGCGCAGGCCCTTGATCGACGGCTGGCGGAGGGTCCCGGACTCGGTGACCTCGGTGTAAGCGACCTCCACCACCAGCATCGGCCGGGTGTAGCGGAGCTTCAGGGGAGGCTTGTTGACGAAGGGCGAGGTCGGGACGGCGATCTGGACGAACAGCTTCTGTAGCTGGCCGATCATCTCCTCGTTGAGGCCCGACCCGGCCTGGCCCACGTAGAAGAGCCGCTGGGTGTCCTGATCAGCCG
>JAIVIH010000050.1 GCA_020200615.1 Actinomycetota bacterium
CTCGTCCGGGCGGACGTGGGCGTGGGGACCACCACCAGCCTCCTCGACGATCTCCGGAGCAGGGTGAAGCGGGAGGGGATCGAGACTCCCGACGAGCTGGTGGAGGCGCTCAAGGCCGGTCTCAAGAAGAGCCTGGCTGTCGCCGACCGCGGGCTCCGCTACGAGCCCGGCACTCCCAACGTGTGGCTCTTCGTCGGCGTCAACGGAGTGGGAAAGACGACCACCATCGGCAAGGTCGGGCACCAGCAGACGATCGAGGGCCGGTCCGTGATCATGGCTGCGGGCGACACGTTCCGGGCCGCCGCCGCCGAGCAGCTCGAGCTGTGGTCCAAGCGGGCCGGGGCCCAGCTGGTGCGGGGGGCCGAGGGGGGAGATCCGGGCGCCGTCGTGTTCGACGCCGTGGAGCGGGCTGCGGCCCGCCACACCGACCTCGTCCTGGCCGACACTGCGGGCCGGCTCCACACCAAGGTCAATCTCATGGAGGAGCTGCGCAAGGTGCGCCGGGTGGCGGATAAGGCGCCGGGCCGGGTCACCGAGGTGCTCCTGGTGATCGACGCCACCACCGGGCAGAACGGATTGGTGCAGGCCAAGCAGTTCACCGAGGCGGTGGACGTCACCGGCGTCGTGCTGACCAAGCTGGACGGCACGGCCAAGGGGGGCATCGCCCTGGCCATCCAGACCGACCTCGGCATTCCCATCAAGCTCGTCGGACTGGGCGAGACGGCCGACGACCTGGTGGCGTTCGACCCCGACGAGTTCGTCGAGGCCCTCTTCAGCTGACCTGCGGGTCGCGCGCGGCGGCCAGGGCGAGCTTCCGCTCCTCGGGGGGCAGAGCCAGAAGCGACGTGTGATCGCCTTCGAGCAGACCGTCTGCCGCCCGCAGGACCCGGGCGGCGAGGGCGAACCCGGGCTCGGGCCGCCCGTCCAGGAGATGTCTCCAGCGCCGCAGAAAAGCCCGCTTGACGTCGGTCGGGAGGCTCATGGTGTGGAAGGCGAGCGGCACGCAGATCGCGTCCGTGCGATCGAGATGGACGAGCGAGTCGATGATCCAGCCGTCCAGGGCCTCCTCGCCGGGCTGGGCCAGCAGCTGCCGGAGGAACACGAGCAGGGCGGTGTCGCCAGGCGACCCCAGGAGGGCGAGCATCCGGGCCACGAGATCGGGCTCGGAGGCCGTACCCAGCGGGCCCACGATCTCCCTGGCGGCCGTGGCCGACCAGTGGACGACGTGCTCCGTCGACCGGTCGAGCGGCGGGGTCAGGTTGACGAGGAGCTCCAGGGCGGCCGACGGATCGCGGGTCTGACGCGTCCACCAGGCGTGGTCCCGCCTGGTGCTCAGGGTGTCGGGATGGTCGGGCCCGAGCACCCTCGTGCGGTCGAGGAGTATTCGGGCGAACAGGTCGCGGGCGCCGCCCGGGTCGCCCGCCTCGGCGACCCACCGGGCGTGGTTGTGCCTGCTGCTGAGGGTGTGGGGGTGGTCGGCGCCGAGGACGCGGGCGCAGTCGGGTACGAGGGCGGCCAGCAGGTCGCGGGCGGCGGCCGGGTCGCCGGCCTGACCCACCCAGGCGGCGTGGTTGTGCCTGCTGCTCAGCGTGTCTGGGTGGTCGGGCCCGAGCACCCGGGTGCGGTCCTCGACCACCCCGGCGAAGAGCTCGCGTGCGGCGACGGCGTCACCCGCCTGACCCACCCACCAGGCGTGGCTGTGGCGGTTGGTGAGGGTGTAGGCGTGATCACGTCCGAGCACCCGCTCGGACTCCGTGACCAGGCCGGCCAGGGTGTCGGCATCCGTGGGCCCCAGAGTCCGTGTGCGATCGGCCAGCACCTGCTCGCCGAGAGCCCTTCCCTCGTCCCGGGCCCCTGTCTCCCAGAGCGCGAATGACAGCTCGGCCAGCACCGCGAGCCGGAGACGATCGTCGGCCAGCCGGGAAGCCGTGGTCCCGGTCCGTTCGAGGATCGAGCGGGCGTCGGCGGCGCGGCCGGTGGCCAGCAGCCAACCTCCCGCCAGCAGGGCGACAGCCGACGCCTCGTCCACGGGAAGGTCGGATTCGCGCTCGGTGGCTGTGGCGGCAGCCACGAGACCATCGGCGATCCGGGCCGCCACCTCACCTGCGGGTCGCTCGCCGCGGGCGACGCCTTCCGCAGCGGTGGCACTGACGGCCGCGGTCGCGACCCGCCTCGCGGCCTCCATCACGGGCGGGGGGAGCGAGCTCACCCGGCCGTCCACTGCCTGCCTGGCGTCGGCGGTGGTCCCTCGGGCGGCGAGGACGACAGCCTCGGCGACGATGGCGGCCACCATCGATCGCACGCTGCCGTCGACCGGGCGCCCGTCACCGAACCACACGCGGGCGGCGACCAGGAGGTCGGGCGGGTATCCGGAGGAGAAGAGGCTCTCGCTGGTGGCGGAAGGCGTCCCCGCGGCCAGGGCCGCGGTGAGGTACCGCTCGCTCTCGGAGCCGGCACGAGCCTCGGCCAGGGCCAGCCGGAGGGCGGACAGCTCGTACCAGTCGCGTAGCACGGAGACGATGAGGGTCAGCGGCTTCCCCCGCACCTCCTTCAGCTCCAGGCAGTGGCGTAGCAGCGGCTCGCGGATCTCGTAGAACGTGGTCCGGCGGTCGCCGCCCTCAGGCTTGCGGCTCCGCACGAACCGGGCCCGCTCGAGCTCCCCGAGCTGTTTCGACGCCGACTGCTCGGTCATGCCCGTGGCCGCCGCCAGCTCCTTGACCGTCATCGCCCCCACCGGGCGGCGCCCGCCCGCGCCCGAAAGCGTGCGGCAGAGCGAGATGACCAGCTTGGCCCGGGCCCCCGACAGATCGTCGAGCCGGGCCTTGTAGTAGGGCGTCAGCTCGTCGAGGAGCTTGATGAACAGGGGAACGAGCTCGTCGAGCAAGTCGACGGTCATGCACCCGGCCATCAGCAGCCACAGGCGGGGGAGCCCTCCGGCGAGGTCGGCCACCGCCTGCAGGCGGCGCAGGCCCTGAGGGCTGGCCAGGTACCCGCTCAACTCGTCGTCGCCGTCCAGGCGGGCCACCCGCAGGAGCAGCTCGCGCCCCTCGTCGACCGACAGCTCGCCCAGGGGAACGACGCGGAAGGCGCCGTAGAAGGGGGCGTCGTGGCTGGACACGCCGTGGAACAGCGCCGGCGTGGAGGCGACGACGACCGCCCTCTGGTGGTTGTTGAGGAAGGCCCGAAGGCTCCGCTGCCCGGAGAGGCCGATCCGGCGCATGATCCGGTCGAGGTTCTCGACGACCATGACCAGGGTGCGGTCGCCGAGAAGCGCCAGGAGGGCGTCCTCCAGGTCGGCGTCGGCGTCCGGTGGGGGCTGATCTGGGAGACCGGCCTGGAGGCTGTCGATGGTGGAGCGCAGCAGGTCGCGGTAGGACGTGACCGAGTAGTCGTCTTCCGGCATCCAGGCCACGGCCAGGCGGGACGCCAGGTCGGGGTCGGCGTGGACCCGGTGGACGGCCAGGGTCAGGAGGTGGGTCTTGCCCGAGCCGCGCGAGCCCACCACCAGCACGTGGGGCCGGGCCCCCGAGGTCGCGGCCGCCCGCAGGGCGTCGGTGATGGCCGTGAGCTCGACCTCCCGGCCGACGGTGAAGGACTCCAGCATCTCGGGAGGCGAGGCGCTCGGGTTGAAGACGGTGATGGTCGTCCGGTGCGGCCTCCGGGCGGGCGGGGCCCAGGTGGTCACTGCGGTGCGAGGAAGCGCCGGACGACCCAGGCGTCGTGCACGACGGCGAAGCAGAACCGGAATGTGCCGTCGCCGGTGCTGTCGACGTAGTGGTCCAGCTGGAGCCGGCGGAGGACGGACCGGACGCGATCCCGGTTGACAGGGATCTCGCTGCGGGCGACGTTCTCGTCCGCCGCCACGCGGTCGACGAGGTCAGCGAAACCGATCCCCCCGTCCCCGGCCACGGCGATGGCGTCCAGGATCCCGTGGGCCAGCCGGGCCTCGGACGCGAAGTACTCCTTGAGCCGGTCCTGGTAGTGGTCCATCCGCCAGGGGTCGTCACCGGCGGCCAGCGCGGCCTGGCGGGTGGACCAGACGGCGTCTACGTCGAGGGGAAGGCCGGAGCGGCGGCGCAGATCCAGCCCCGCAACCAGTTTGTGCTCGTAGAAGGGGATGTGGTCGGACGCCGCCGCGATCGCCTCGGCGACGGGGTCGCCGGGCGGGCTGGGCGCCCCGATGCCGGCCAGGAGGCGGCGGGCCAGCATGACGGCCGCCTCCTGGTGGAGGGGGCCCACCCGGATGACGTGCAGGTCACCCGCCGTGGCCTTGCTCTCGGCGTCGTCGGCCAGGGTGTGGTGGAAGCCGATCGACCCCAAGCAGACCAGTCGCAGGCCCCGCTCCTCCGCCCGCAGGGCGCGGAGCGTGCGCAGGAGCAGGAGGGCCGAGGATCGCTCGTTCTGCGCCAGGGTCTGGGCCAGGATGGGCAGTTCGTCGAGCAGCAGGATCAGGCGGTGGCCCTCCTCGGTGATCTGGCGGATCAGCCAGTGGAGGCGCTCACCCGCCTCCTGGGGGGGAAGGGGCAGGGGAAGGCCCTTGACGTCCGACGCGCCCGCCTGGCGGAGCCGGTCGACCAGCTGCTGGACCATGGGCAGCCTCTCGATGATCCGCTCGCACACCACCCGGACGAACTGGTCGACGGTGGACAGGTGCTCGACGTCGACGTAGACCGTCACCCACCCCGGCGGAGGAGCGGCCTCCAGCGACCACGCGATCCAGGACTTCCCGATCCGGCGCTCTCCGGTGAGGAGCACGCTCGTTCCGTGCTCGAGATAGGACCGGATCTCGTCGAGAAGGGGCTCCCGGCCCACCACATGGGTGAGGTCGGGCTGCCCGAAGTTGACGGGGATGGGCCGCATCGGTTCCGCCATGGCGGTATTTTACGATCTCTACGTCGTACGTCAACAGCATCGTACGTCTAGGACGACGTACACCTCTGAGCGGGCCTGCCGGGCGCCGGCCTCCCTCGCCGCTACCCTGGTTCGGACATGTTCGACTCACTCAGCGACCGGTTCGAGGGCATCTTCAAGCGCCTGCGGGGCCGGGGCCGTTTGGGCGAAGCCGAGGTCGACGAGGTGCTGCGGGAGATCCGCCTGGCCCTGCTCGAGGCCGACGTCAACTTCAAGGTCGTCCGGGACCTGGTGGCCCGCATCCGGGAGCAGACGGTGGGCATCGACCTCTCGACCAGTCTTTCGCCCGCCCAGCAGGTGGTGAAGATCGTCCACCAGGAGCTCATCAACGTCCTGGGCGGTCAGACCCTCAAGATCACCTACGCCCCCCGTCCGCCCACCGTCGTCATGCTCGCCGGCCTGCAGGGGTCGGGAAAGACCACCACCGCAGGGAAGCTGGCCCGCTGGTTCAAGCAGCAGGGCCGCAACCCCATGCTCGTGGGGGCCGACCTCCAGCGTCCGGCGGCGGTGGAGCAGCTGCGGGTGCTCGGCGGGCAGGTGGGCGTTCCCGTCTGGAGCGAGCCTTCCACTCCGTTCGGCCACGTAGGCGGCGACCCCGTGACCGTGGCCAAGACGGGGCTCGACGAGGCTCAGCGCCGGGGCCGCGACGTCCTCATCGTGGACACCGCCGGCCGCCTGCACGTCGACGAGGACCTGATGGAGGAGGCACGCCAGATCTCCGAGGCGGTGAGCCCCAACTACACGTTCCTGGTGGTCGACGCCATGACCGGCCAGGACGCGGTCAACGTGGCCGAATCCTTCCATCATGTCCTGGCCATCGATGGCGTCATCCTCACCAAGCTGGACGGCGACGCCCGCGGTGGCGCCGCCCTGTCGGTCAAGGAGGTCATCGGCCGGCCCATCGCCTTCGCCTCGGTGGGGGAGAAGCTGGCCGACTTTGAGCCCTTCCACCCCGACCGCATGGCGTCCCGCATTCTGGGCATGGGCGACATGCTCACCCTGATCGAAAAGGCCGAGGAGGCCTTCGAGCAGGACAAGGCCCAAGAGGCGGCCGAGAAGCTCACGACGGGCCAGTTCACGCTCGAGGATTTCCTCGAGCAGATGCAGCAGATCAAGAAGATGGGGCCACTGCAGAACTTGGTGGGTATGCTTCCCGGGATCCCGAAGGAACTCAAGAAGGCGGAGATCGACGATCGGGAGATCGCCCGTGTGGAGGCGATCATCCGATCGATGACGCCCGAGGAACGCCGGGACCCGTCCATCATGAACGGTTCCCGCCGCCTGCGGGTCGCCAACGGCAGCGGTATGACCACGTCGGACGTGAACCAGCTGCTGAAGCAGTTCAAGGAGATGCAGAAGATGATGAGGTTGATCGGACGAGGCAGCCGCAAGGGCGGCGGGCCGCGTATGGCCGGCCTCAACTAGGGGAGAAGAACCATGGTCAAGCTGCGCCTGATGCGCATGGGGAAGAAGAAGCAGCCCACCTACCGCATGGTGGCGGCCGACTCGCGCTCGCCGCGCGACGGTGCGTTCATCGAGATCGTGGGCATCTACAACCCGCGGTCCGAACCGTCCATGGTTCGGATCGACAACGACAAGGCAGTGGCCTGGCTGCGCCAGGGTGCCCAGCCGACGGCTGTGCTGGAGGTCGGGCGTATCGTGAAGCCCCACGGCCTCCGCGGGGAGCTGGTCGTGCATCCCATCACCAACCGTCCCGAGACCCGTTTCGCCGCCGGCGCCGTGCTGTCGTCGGATCGTGGCCCGTTCGAGATCCTGACCTCCCGTCCCCATCAGGGGCGCTTTCTCGTGACCGTCGCCGGCGTCGAGGACCGCGACGCGGCCGAGGGCCTTCGCGGCCTGGTCCTGCTCGCCGAGCCCATCGACGAGGAGGGCGCGCTGTGGGTCCACGAGCTGGTGGGAGCGGAGGTGGTGGGGGTCGACGGCCAGAGTCACGGCGTGGTGGAGGCGGTCGAGGCCAACCCCGCCTCCGACCTGCTCGTGCTGAGAGGCGAGCGCCTGGTCCCCCTGGTGTTCGTTGTCGAGCACACGGCCGGCCGGGTGGTCATCGACCCGCCGCCCGGCCTCCTGGACGACGCCTGAAGCCTCATCCGGCCGAGGGTGTGACACTGGCCGTCGCCATGGAGATCCACGTCTTCACCGTCCTCCCTCAGATCCTGGAGCCGGCGCTGGCCGGGGGGCTGCTCGGCAAGGCCCGTGAGCGAGGGCTGGTCGACGTGCGGGTGCACGACCTGCGGGAGTACACCACCGACCGTCACCGCTCGGTGGACGACGCCCCATTTGGCGGCGGAGCGGGCATGGTACTCACCCCCGAGCCCATCTTCCG
>JAIVIH010000300.1 GCA_020200615.1 Actinomycetota bacterium
GGCCGCCTCGGCGTCGCGCCGAAGCTCGGGGAAGGAGCCGATGGGCGTGTCCTCCATGTTGATCATGCCCACGACGAGGGGCTTGCCCTCGGCCGTCCCCACCCCTTTGGGGCCGCTGTCGCCCCCGGAGCAGGCCACGGCCACCACGCTGAGCAGGATGGCGAGCGCGAGCACCCGTCGGCGGTGACCCATGGCGAGATGATCCCACGGCCCGTCGTCCGCCGTCCCTTACCCTCCCCCCATCCGCGACACCATCGTCTTCCTCCTCCTGGGCCTCGGCGCCGGCGGCGTCTACGCCGCCCTGGGACTGGGCCTGGTCGTCGTCCACCGGGTCTCGGGCGTGGTCAACGTGGCCCACGGGGCGATGGCCAGCGCCGCGACCTACGTGTTCGTGGAGATCCGGGGCGACCTACCGCCGGCCGTGGCCCTGATGGCCGCCCTGCTCTTTGCCGCCGCCCTGGGCCTGGTCGTCCACACGCTGGTGTTCCGGCCGCTGCGCACCGCTCCCGCCCTGGCGCGCGTGGTGGCCTCCGTCGGCGTGATGGTGACCCTGGTGGCGGCCATCGTGCTCCGCTTCGGCAGCACCAACCGGTCGGTGGCTGCGGTGCTGCCCGCTCAGCCCTTCTCCCTGTTCGGCCTGGACGTGCCCCGCGACCGCCTTCTGCTGGCCGCCCTGGCCGTGGCCGCCGCCGTCATCCTGTGGGCCCTCGGCCGGTTCACCCGGTTCGGCCTGGCTACCCGGGCCGTGGCCGACGATCCCGAGGCGGCCGCCCTCCTGGGCTGGTCGCCCGAGAAGGTGGCCGCCGTGAACTGGACGCTGGCCAGCGTGCTGGCCGCCCTCGCCGGCATCCTGGCGTCGCCCATCAGCTCCCTGAACCCCACGACCTACAGCCTGCTGGTCGTTCCCGCCGTGGCCGCCGCTCTTGCCGGCGGGCTGTCGTCGTACGGGGGCACGGTGGCCGTCGCCCTCGGTCTGGGGATGGCGCAGTCCCTGCTGGTGAAGCTGCAGACGGAGGGAGGCTTGTGGTCACGCCCCGGCCTCCGGGCCGGCCTGCCCCTCCTGGTGATCGTGATAGCCATGGTGGCGCGCGGCGCGGCGCTGGCCGGACGGGGCGATCCCCCGAGCCTCCGGCTGCCGGTCGCCCCGCGGCCCCGGCGGCCCCTGATCACGGCTGTGGCCGGGTCGGGAGTGGTGGCCCTGGCCCTTTTCGCCCTGAGCGGTGACCTGCGTCTGGCCCTCATCCAGAGCCTGATCGGCGTCGTGGTGTGCCTCTCGCTGGTACTTCTCACGGGGTACCTGGGCCAAATCTCCCTGGCCCAGATGGGGCTGGCCGGCGTGGGCGGGTTCGCCCTGAGCCGGTTTACGACCGACGCCGGCCTCCCCTTCCCTCTGGCGCCGATCCTGGCCGCCCTCGTGGTCGGGGCCCTCGGGCTGCTCCTCGGACTTCCGGCCCTGCGAGTGCGGGGCGTCAACCTGGCCGTGCTCACGCTCGCCGCCGGTGTCGCTGTGGAGGAGCTGGTGTTCAAGGACCCGTTCATCACCGGGGGGGTCGGCGGCAGCCGGGTTCCCGACCCGGGCATGTTTGGCTTCGACCTGGGGATCGGGGGCGCCCGGGCCTCGGTCTACCCCCGACCTGTGTTCGGCCTGCTCGTGCTGGCGGTGGTGGCGGCCCTGGGTCTGGCCCTCGCCTGGCTGCGCCGGGGACGGCTCGGGCGGAGGTTCCTCGCCGTCCGGGCCAATGAGCGGGCGGCGGCCGCGGCCGGGGTCAACGTGGCCGCCACCAAGCTGATCGGGTTCGCTACTTCGGCCTTCGTGGCCGGCCTGGGCGGCGCCTTGCTGGGGTACGCCCAGGGACGGCTCTCGTTCGGGTCGTTCGGCGTGTTCGTGTCGCTCTCCTACCTGGCCGTGGCCTACATCGGCGGGATCGCCCGGATCTCCGGAGCCATCGTGGGCGGAGCGCTCGTGAGTGGGGGGCTGGCCATCGTCGCCCTCGAGCGGGTGGCCGGCCTGGGCCGCTTCCAGCTCCTCGCTACCGGCCTGGGACTGGTGGCCATGGCCGTCCGCTATCCCGACGGCCTGGCCAGCGCCGGGGCGCGCCTGTTTCGCCGGAGCGGCGCGTGACCACCCTCCTGGAGCTTTCCGACGTGTCCGTGCGCCTGGGGGCGGTGGACGTGCTGAGCCGGGTGTCGCTCGAGGTGCGGGAGGGGTCGGCCGTGGGACTGGTCGGGCCCAACGGCGCGGGCAAGTCCACCCTGCTCGACGCCGTGAGCGGGTTCGTCCCCCTGGCCGGGGGATCGGTCCGGCTGGGCGGTGTCGACCTGCGCCGGCTGGCGCCCCACCGGCGCGCCCGCCTGGGCCTCGGCCGCACCTTCCAGTCCCTCGACCTGTTCGACGACCTGACCGTGGGGGAGAACCTCCAGGTCGCGGGGGAGACGCCGAGGGGGGCGATCTCGGCGACGGGCGTTGAAGGTCTGGACGGCGAGCTTCCCGGCCGCTTGGACCACGCCCAGCGCAAGGGCGTGGCCCTGGCCCGGGCCGTGTCCGGCGGTCCCCGCGTCCTGCTCCTGGACGAGCCCGCCGCCGGGCTGGACGGGCCCGCCCGCCAGGCCCTGACCGACCGGCTCCGGGACATGGTCGGGCGGGGGGTGGGCATCGTGGTCGCCGACCACGACCTCGACCTCGTGCTCGCCGTCTGCGATCACGTGTGCGTCCTCGACTTCGGGCGGGTGATCAGCGCCGGGCCGCCGGCCGCGGTTCGAGCCGACCCGGCACTGGCCGCCGCCTACCTGGGCGAGCCCCTGGGCGCGGCCGAGACGCCCGCACCCCAGGTGCCGGGGGACGTGCTCCTCGAGACGCGCCGGCTCACGGCCGGTTACGGAGCCGCGCCCGCCCTCTTCGGCGTGGACCTGGAGGTTCGGGAGGGGGAGGTCGTCGCTCTTCTCGGTCCCAACGGGGCGGGCAAGACCACCACCCTGCGGGCCGCCTCCGGCCTCATCCCCATCTCGGGAGGAGCGGTGACGTTCCTGGGGTCTCCGGTGAGGGGACACCCCGCCCGCCTGGCTCGCGCCGGCCTGGCCCACGCCCCCCAGGGCCGGGCCGTGCTGGGGAGCCTCACCGTCCGGGAGAACCTGCGCCTGGCCGCCCGAGGTCGCAGCCGCTCGAAGGGAGCGCCGGTGGAAGCGGCTGTCGCCGGGTTCCCCGCTCTCTCCGCCCTGCTCGACCGGCGGGCCGGCGACCTGTCCGGCGGCGAGCAGCAGATCCTGGCCCTGGCCCGGGCCCTGGCCGCCCAACCCCGCGTCCTGATGGTGGACGAGCTGAGCCTCGGCCTAGCCCCGCGGGCGGCCGCGGGAGCCCTCGCCGCCGTGCGCCAGGCCGCCGATGCCGGCGCGGGGGTCCTCCTCGTCGAGCAGCACCCTCGCCTCGCCCTCGGCATAGCCGACCGGGCCCTGGTGATGGCCCGGGGGCGGGTGGTCTTCTCGGGGACGGCCGCGGAGCTGGCCGGGCGACCCGAAGTCCTCGAGGCCGCCTACCTGGGCGGGGCCTGAGCGGTCTGAGCGGCCGGGCGCCGTGAATAGACCTCGGCCCGGTCGCGCCCTTTCCGCTTGGCCGCCATGAGAGCGACGTCGGCCGCTTGGAAGAGGGCGGCGGCGTCGCTTCCGTCATCGGGATAGCAGGCGATGCCGAAGCTCATGGTCACGGGAAGGGGGTCGCGGCTGAAAGCGGTGCGCATGCTGTGCCGCATCCGCTCGGCCACCAGGAACGCGCCCTCGGCGTCGGTGTTGGGGAGCACGAGTGCGAACTCCTCGCCACCGAGCCGAGCGGCGATGTCGATTCTCCGCTCCGACTGCTCGAGCTGCGTCGCCACCCGGCGCAGGACGACGTCGCCCGTGGGGTGGCCGAAGCGGTCGTTGACAAACTTGAAGTGGTCGAGGTCACCCAGCACGAGGGACAGGGGGAGCCCCGTCCGTTCGGCCCTGGCGATCTCGAGCTCGATGAGCTCGTCGTAGGCCCGACGGTTCCGGAGGCCGGTGAGGGGATCGGTGCGGGCCGTCCCCGCCAGCCGGTCGACCAGGGCGTTCACCCGCGCCCGCAGAATGGCCACCATGGCGCACGTCACCACCGTGGTCAGCACGGTGATCGTCCACCGCATGATCGGGAAGTCCGGGCCGGGGATGGCGAGGAGGCAGACGGCGTAGTCGAGGGCGATGAACGCCACCTGGGGGGCGGCCCGCTTCCAGGGCAGGAAGTAGAACGAGTGGACCGACAGCCACAGGTAGAAGAAGCCGTAGGGGCTGTCGATGTCCTGGTAGGTGAGGATGATCCCCCCCACGACCAGGTAGAGCACGTAGGCGCACAGGTCGGGCGTCCAGCGGGGAAGGTGCTCCCGGCCGGCGAAGAGCAGGACGAGGACGCCGAAACCGCCGATGACGTCGATCCGCAGCAGGTCGTCCCTGCTCCCCGACGGCGGCTCGCTCACGAGCAGGACGAGCAGGAAGAACAGCGTGCCCAAGGCCCAGATGACCATGAGCGACCGGACCATGATCTCCCAGTCGGCGCTGGTGCGGTCCAGAGCCCCCCGCTTGGGCGCGTAGCGCTCGGGAGCGCCCGCAGGCATCGTTCTCCCCGGATGATGCGACCGAACCCGCATAGAACGGAATATCGGCAGGGGGAGGCCCCGTCTGTATTTGTCTGCGGCTTCGTTGTATTTCCCGGCGGGCACCCGGTTCCTTCGGAACTCGCCCGCCGGTGCTGGCGGGGCGCAGCCACGCCGTTCGGCACGGAGCCGGCCCGCCAGCCTGAGCCAAGACGGCGGACCCGGTCTTAGTCGGTGCCTCACCACGGACCGGCGTCAGCCTTGCCAGTGTGTCCCCATGAAGGACCTCCCCCTCATGCCGGGAGGCAACGCCGACGCCGCCGGCGCCGACCTGGTGATCGTGGCCACCCCATGGGACGCGGCTGCCGACACCGCCGCCTCCGTCGGCCCGCACCTGGCGGGCAAGGTGGTGGTATCCATGGCCAACGCCCTGACCAAGGTCGACGGGGAGCTCCAGGCCCTGATCCCGCCAGGCGGATCTGTGGCCGTGGCTGTGCAGGAAGCGGTGGAGGACGCGGCCGTGGCCGCCGCCTTCCACCACCTCCCCGCCCGCTCCCTGGCCGACCTGGACCGGCCGGTCGAGGGTGACGTCCTCATCTGTTCCGACTCGGCCGAGGCCGTGTCGGCCACCGCCGACCTGGTGCGAGCCATCCCCGACCTGCGTCCGCTGCACGCCGGCTCCCTGGCCACGGCGGCGCCGGTGGAGGCCTTCACCGCCGTCCTCCTGGGCATCAACCGCCGTTACAAGGCCAGGGCCGCCATCCGTCTGACCGGGATCAACACGGACGGGGCGACGCCCGGGGGGTGAGCATGCGCCTCTACGACACCGCCCGCCAAGCGGTGGTCGACTTCCAGCCTGGGCCGCTGGTCACCATGTACACGTGTGGCATCACGCCCTACGACTCCACCCACGTCGGCCACGCCGCCACCTACGTGCTGTACGACGTCCTCCAACGGCGCCTTCGGGACGCAGGACACGACACGCAGTGCGTCCGCAACGTCACCGACGTGGACGACGACATGCTGGCCCGCGCCCGGCTGTTGGGCGTGCCCTACCTCGACCTGGCGGCCGAGGAGACGGGTCGGTTCCGCGGGGATCTCCAGGCTCTCAACGTTCTCCCCGTCTTCAGCGAACCGGCAGCCTCCTCCGCCATCCACGACATCCTCGGCTTCATCGGCATGGTCCTCGACCGGGGCCACGCCTACCAGGCGGGCGGGGCGGTCTACTTCAGCGTGGCCACCTTCGAGCGGTTCGGGCAGGTGAGCCACCTCCCCCGGACCGAGATGCTCGAGCTGGCGGCCGAGCGCGGCGGGAATCCGGACGACCCCCACAAGCGGGACCCGCTCGACTTCGTGCTCTGGCAGCCATCGGCCCCCGACGAGCCCGTGTGGGAGACGATGTGGGGCCCCGGCCGTCCTGGCTGGCACATCGAGTGCTCAGCCCTCGCCTTGCGGGAGTTGGGCACCACCATCGACCTGCACGGCGGGGGAGCCGACCTGATCTTTCCCCACCACGAGTGCGAGGCGGCGCAGTCCGAGGCCGCCACCGGGGAGCGCTTCGTTCGTCACTGGCTGCACGCCCCGATGGTCCGCCTGGACGGGGTGAAGATGTCCAAGTCGCTCGGGAACCTGGTGTTCGTCAGCGAGTTGCTCAAGGAGTGGGACCCCATAGCCGTCCGCCTGGCCATCCTCGTCGGCCTGGTCACCGTGGCCACCCAGATGGGGTGGATCGGCTCAGACGACGCCGACACGTCACCCACGGGTGTCACCACCGAGGGGTCGGCCGCGCCGGGGGCCACCACCCGCAGCGGTGCGCCGGCTGCTGCCACTCCCTCGTTCACCGTCGACCCCCTCCAGGTCACGTTCGAGAACCTCGGGCCCAAGAAGGCGACGGTCGAGGTGGTCAATACCGGATCGGCGCCCATGACCGTGGAGCAGCCGTCCATCGACGGCGCCAACCCCGGCCAGTTCAGCGCCTCGGCGCCCACGTGCACCAGGCGTGACGTCGAGCCCGGGCGCAGCTGCGACGTCGAAGTGACGTTCACCCCGGCCAAGGCGGGGACGCCCTACTCGGCCACGCTGGTGATCGAGGTCACCGGCGCCCGCCCCCAGGAGGTCGACCTCTCCGGGTCCGCCCTGCTCTGACCTGCCTCAGGGCGGGACCCGCCGCAGCGAGCGCACTAGCTGGTGGTCGGCGTTGAACAGGCGGCTCAGGGTGAGGTGGCCGGCGATGAGGGCGGCCAGGGCGTTTCCGGCCAGGATCATGTACATCACCACCAGCTGAAGCCGGATGGCGGCGGCGGGTGACGCCCCGGCGAGGAGCATTCCGGTCATGGCGCCGGGCAGAGCCACCAGCCCGACGACCTTGGTGTTGTCGACGATCGGGAGCAGCCCGTTGCGCAGGGCCGTGCGGTGCCACGGCGCCGCCGCCTCCGAGGCGGGCTGGCCCAGGCTGAGGCGGGCCTCCACCTCGCGGCGGTGCGACGCCAGGTCATCCCGTAGCCTGGTCATCACCAGCGAGGCCGTGTTCATGGCGTTGGCGATGATCATCGAGCCCAGGGGGATGGCCGCCCTCGGCTCGAAGGGGACGATCCGCAGCGCGAGGAGCACGCCCAGAGTGGCGGCCGTGGACACGATCAGGGAGACTGTGGGTGACCATCACCACGGTGAGCCCCTCGTCGGCCAGGGAGCGGATGAGGCGCTCGATGCCCGCCTTGGACGACGTGTCGAGGGCCGACGTGGGCTCGTCCAGCACGAGGCACTGGGGACGGCGGGCCAGGGCCCGGGCGAGGCACATGCGCTGGGCCTCACCCACGGACAGGACGTCCGCCGGGCGAGTGGCGATGGCGGCCGGCAGGCCCACGCGTTCCAGCAGATCAGGCCACTCGGGACCCACGTTCTGGGCGACGGTCCCGGGGAACGGCACCGGCACCTGGCCCACGAGCTGCACCCGCCGGCGCAGTTCCAGCACCTCGAAGAGCCGGACGTTGCGCCCGTCGAGCAGGACCTCTCCCTGGTCAGGATCGTCCAGGCGGTTCAGGAGGCGGAGGAGGGTGGACTTCCCCGAGCCCGACGGGCCTACGACCGCAGTGAGGCCGTCGGCCGGGATCCGGGCCGAGAAGCGGTCGACGATGGGGCCCTGATCGCCGTCGACGCGGACGTTGCAGTATTCGAAGCGGTCTCCGATGCCCCAGAATCCCACGCCGGGTGATCCGAGGCCCCCCGATATCCTCACGGGGATGTCCGATCAGATCGAGGTCCGCCTACCCGACGGCTCCGCCCGCCGCCTTCCTGCGGGCGCCACCGCCGCCGACCTGGCTGGCGCCGTCGGTTCGCGCCTGGCCAAGGCGGCCGTGATCGCCGTGGTCG